>PIVQ01000345.1 GCA_003354055.1 Desulfobacteraceae bacterium
TAGTCTTCACCTCAATCTATTGTAATGAGAACGTCATTAATCCCAATATAACCCGTATCACATACAATAAATTGTTTAACTTGTAAATATCCAAGAAAAACAAGCATTTGTTTATGAACTGGTCAATTTCACTAAATATTATTTATTTTATAAATAAGCATTTGATTATTTAAAAACAAGACATCTATATCCCATAAACTTTAGCCAGGGTCAAGACCAAATCAACGGTAATCAAACTATTGTATAAGAAAGCCACCGGATCATTGGAGAAATAATCCACACTTGAACCGGAATCCCGGAACTGGTACCCTGATAAAAGTTTTGTTCTTTTCTTGTAAATTTAACTCCCGTCTCAGGAGAACATGATGCCCCTATCCGCACAAAACCTTCGAAAAATTCTTGCACAGGATCACTGCCATATAATGCCCTGTTGCTATGACGGCCTTACGGCAAAACTGATTGAACAGGCCGGATTTCCCCTGACATTTATGTCCGGATTTGCAGTGTCCGCAGCCCGCCTCGGCCTGCCTGACACAGGGCTTATCTCTTATGGAGAGATGCTGGATCAGGGGCTTTCCATCTGCAGTGCCGTATCCATCCCCGTGATTGGTGACGGTGATACCGGCTACGGCAATGCCATAAATGTAAGACGTACTGTTGAAGGCTATGCCAGGGCCGGATTCGGGGCCGTGATGATAGAAGACCAGGTCTCCCCGAAGCGCTGCGGTCATACCCGTGGAAAACTGGTGGTTTCAAGGGAAGAGGCCTGTGATCGGATCAAGGCTGCAGTAGATGCCAGGGAAGAAGGGTCAGATATCCTTATCCTGGCAAGGACAGATGCAAGGGCTGATCACGGTCTTGATGAGGCCATTGACCGGGCCAAAGCCTTTTCCGATCTTGGGGCGGATATCCTTTTTGTGGAAGCACCAAAGACTGTTGAAGAAATGCAGGCAATCTGCACCCGGGCACCCGGCATCCACATGGCCAATATAATAGAAGGGGGTAAAACCCCTGTGCTTTCTCCGGAAGATCTTCATGATTTAGGTTTCAGGATTGCGGCATATCCACTTGCCCTTATCTCTGCTGCCATGCAGGCAATAACAGACGCCCTGAAGGACCTGAAAGCAGGAATCTACCCATCCAAAATCATGGATTTTGCCGAAGTTCGAAAACAAGTCGGGTTTGAGGATTACTATGATATGGAAAAAAGGTATGCTGCATCAAGCAGGGAAGACGTATAGATAACCCGGTAACACTTTATAAAGGAGAAAATAATGATTCACGTAATCGCATCCATTAAAATAAAAGAAGAATACTTAGACGCATTCATCAAAATTTTCAAAGCCAATGTCCCCAATGTGCTTGAGGAAAAAGGCTGCCTGGGATACGAGCCCTGCCGGGATATGCCCACAGGCCTTCCCATCCAGGAAGCAGATCCATCAACCGTTACCATTGTAGAATGCTGGGAGAGCCCGGAAGATTTGATGGCCCATCTGTCAGCCCCTCATATGGTTGATTATAAGGAAAAGACAAAGGATATGGTTGAAAGTCTCTCTGTAAAAGTCCTGGAACCGGTTTAAAAGAAGTCTAATTTTAAATATTCCAGTGCTTGAATTCGGAAGAGAGGAATTAAAAAAATTTGACAAACTTTGTTTTGGAAACAGATAGATTACATCTTCGATATTTCACCTTTGAAGATACCCCGTTCTTAATAGAACTGCTGAATGAACAATCATATATCCGGAATATCGGGGATAAAAAAGTGCGGGCCCCGGATGATGCAAAAAATTATCTAATGACCGGCCCGATGGAGAGTTATAAAAACAACGGGTTTGGTCTTTTTTGTGTTGAGTTAAAGGATACCCGGACGGCTATAGGAACCTGCGGACTGCTGAAGCGCGATTTTCTAGAGTTTGTGGATATCGGATATGCTTTTTTATCAAAATTCCGGTCAAAGGGGTATGCGTATGAGGCCACGGCTGGGCTTTTGGATTATTCGAAAAAGGCGTTTGATCTGTCAAAAGTTGCTGCCATAGTCAATTCCGATAATGATAGTTCAATTCGGTTGCTGGAAAAGCTTGGGTTTTGTTACAAAGAGAGGATTACACCGCCTGAAACGCAAAAAGAAGTTAAGCTTTATATATCTGATTTTCGGTAATTTACAGGAGCGCAGCCCGATTCATGCAGAACAAAATTGATGAATTAAAAAGAGAGCTTTACAGCCTTAAGAATGATTTTTCACGGCGGGTTGAAGAGATTGAGCACCGGATAGATTTTATAGAGAGCCAGTCGGCTGAAATTCACGTCCCCTCTCCTGTTCAGGAAGCGCCCCCGGCAGCTGTGAAAAAGATTCGGACCGCCGTTAAAGTACCACCAGTGCCTCCACCCATCCCAGTGCCAAAACAGGTAAAAAAAGAGCCCGGATACAGTGACACCGTCAAAAAAACGATTTTCACAGGTTTTTCAGAGGCTGGTTTACAGATGCTCGGTCCGGTCGCAGCACTTTTTGTGAGATTTTTAGATATATACAAACACTATCAATCCCAGGGTAAGGCCCCGGTATTTTTCATGACCATTGCCGGTATTCTCACGCTGGTCATGGGATTTGGCTATCTGTTTCAATACTCTTTTTCACAATTTTTGAATCCTCTGGGCAAGGTAGCCATAGGATTTGTTTCAGCTTCCGGTATAACCTTTTGCGGCATTCTGATTACCCGGAAACGTGATGATATGGCGGATTATGCATCCAGTCTGATCGGACTGGGGATGATACTATTCTACCTTTGCGCCTATTTTACCGGGTCTTTTTACCATATCCTTTCCGATTTTATGTCATTTATACTGCTGGCAGCCATTACCGGGATTTCCTATACCCTTGCCATTACGTTCAAAACTAGGATCGTTGCGCTTATCAGTCTTTTGGGCGGTGCCTTTGCCCCATTGCTCATGGCAGGGGCAGACCAGACATATCAGGTATATCTGGCCTATATCCTGATCCTGGTCACTGCCATGCTCCATCTGGCAAGGAAAATTAACTGGCAGTTTCTGGCCCGCACAAGCATGATTACAAGTTTTATCGTTATTGAATTTGTCCTGTCGGCGGTGCCGGAGCTTTCCTCAGCTCCCATTGAATTTATCGTTCTCATCCATTTATTCTTTTATGTTTTCATGGGATATAACAGCCTGGAAGTTATCAAACATGCCTCCATCACCAAAGCCGTCATTCTTGTTTTCAGTTCCAATATCTTTTTTTATCTCTATGCCCTGTATCAGGCTGTATTTGAAAATGAACTACTGGGCATGCTTTACCTGCTGAACGCAACGATTCTGACAGTTGCATTTTTTTTCATCCCCCTGCTAATGAAACTTGCCGGAAAAACCGATTCTTTATCCAAAAAACTGCTTCAGAAAATCTGGCTTATGTCTATTGGCCTGCTTGCGGGATTTGGCATTCTGGCCCTGGTCAGCACTGACTTTTTAGGTATAGCCTGGGGAATTGAAGCAATAGTGTTACTTTATATGGGGAGCCGGTTTAACATCACTCAGGTTCGTGTGGAAGCCCATATAATACTTATATTTTCCCTTGGTTTATCCGTCTATCATACAACGACCTGGCTTATTTCCTCCCTTGTCCCACCTCCGGAAATATTCCAGTTAAGTTTCGGATACGGCTGGATGAATCTGATGCTCACCTGGACCCTGCTCTGGCCTTACGTTATTTTAATGGAGCGACACCAGCCCCACCTGGTCCCTTATGAAAAAAAATGGCTAACTATCTGTAATGAGGGATTGTCTGTCTGTCTCTCCCTCTCATTTTTACTGAGCGTCGGGCTTGTCTGGAATCAGGGGATCTGGCTGATGAGTGTTATTCCCCTGTTCTTCCTGATTTACCGGTCTAAAATCAAGCACCTGAAATTTACAGAGTTTTTCGGGTTATCCCATTTTCTTTTACTCGGGGTGCCCATGCTGACCAGTGCCACGATCGTAAGCAGTTTCTTTTTTTCAGAGCAGTTGGCCCTTGGGAAAATAGCCCGGATTGAGGCCTTTTTCTGTCTGTTCTTAATTGCCGAATTTTACCGCAGATTTTATGGGGAAAGTAAATTAGACGCCTTTGCACAACTATTAAGGCAGGCCTTTTTCTGCCTTATTCCCCTCTCTTTTTTACCGGGGATCTGGCACCAGTATATCTACTATTTCCCATTTGCCTTCTGGCTGTCTTCCGGGATTTGCCTAGGGCTTTTCTGCTGGCTCAGATATCCGGTATTGTTAATAGAGTTAAAACTCCTTGTCATTGGATCAAGCCTTATATCTATTACTGCCTGCGCCCTTGTTAAATTTGCCGGATGGCCCGGACATGGCACTCTGGCCCTGACAACCGGACTTGCCTTTTTCTCTGCAGTCCTGTTTATCTGGAAAGGCATGAAAAAAGATCCGCAGAGGTCGGAAGCCTCATTGTGGATGCGGGATCAGTTATCCCTGTTTTTTTCATTATTCTTTTATTTCCTCGGTATCTTTTTATTCATTATCCTTTTTGGCATTACCGGCGCAGCCCCTTTGGCGCTGACTGTAATGATCACCTATTTTGCCTTTCTTTTTATCAAACTGCCCCTGTTCGAACCTTTGAAACAAAACGCCATTATCCTTTATACGATTGTTCCCCTGTTTGCAGGTACCATGATTCTGATCCATTTATTGCTCTGTATAGACGGCTTTATTCCTCCCCCGGGAATAAACGATTTTCTATTCCGTCACGGTATATTTAATATCCTTGTTCTGGTTCTTTTTGGATTTTTGGTCCATAAACGATCTTCTCATTTTGAAGACGTCCGGAACCGTCTTGGCGGCCAGATTTACCAATTATGGGGATTTCACGGCTTGACCTGCCTGACATACGGCGGCGCCTTAAGTCAATGGTTTAACAAGGGGTTTGGACCGGCATTTTCTGTGGCACTGGTTTTCCATGCAACCCTTGTCTTGTTTCTTACCTTGAGACCCGGGTTCCAAAAGCTGATATCGCTTGCAGTCGTATTCTTTACCGTGGCTGCCGGCAAAATTATACTCTGGGATATGAATGATTTCTCAATTATCCAAAAAGTGATCGCCTTTATAATCATCGGCTCCCTGCTGCTAGGAGCTGCCTATCAATATCAGAAAATGAAGACAGCTGTTGTTGAACCTGAAGATTCTAAAATACCTGATCTAAAACTTACGAAATGAGATCAATTGTTTTTTGATTCAGCTGCCACCGTAATTTGATTTCGCCCGTTTTTCTTGCTTTGATAGAGGGCTTCATCAGCCTTAGCCACAAGTTCTGCACTGCCCGGGGGTATTGAGGGAAAAAGGGTGGCCACGCCAAAACTCATTGTTACCTTGAAGCCCTTGGTTTTCGGGTGGGAGATTGCCTTTCGGGAGAGTTCCTGCTGGATGGTTTGGGCAATTTTAACAGCCCCTTTAGTATGCGTATCAGGAATAATGACAGCAAATTCTTCACCGCCGTATCTGGCAGCAGTATCAGCTCCCCGCCCCACTGCCCCGGTTATCGCTTTGGCAACCGACCGGATGCAGTCATCCCCGGCCTGATGACCGAATGTATCATTGTAAATTTTAAAATGGTCTATATCACACATCAACAGGGAAAGGGGCAGACCGGTTCGCTGGAGGCGCTTCCACTCAAGATCAAGGGTATCATCAAAATGCCGGCGATTGTAGAGACCGGTCAAACCGTCCATAACTGAAATTCGTTTGAGTTCACGGTTGGCATCTTCAAGCTGAACCGTCCTTTCCTGAACCAGTATTTCCAGTTTTTCCCGGGTTACTTTTTCAGCGTTCAGCAATTCATTTTTATAGTTAAGTTTCTCATCCTGAATCAGCTTGAATTGGAATCCCAGGGCCAGGGAGAACACCACCAGTTCTATTAAGGAACCTGCAAGATAACCGTACCTGGTAAATAAATTATAAGGCACAACACCGATATTGACCGCCGCAATCATAAAAAGCCCGACAAGATATACACTGATGGCTATGACATAGTACCGGGCTATGGGAATCCCTTTGATAACCCCGTAAACACCTGCGGTCAGGAATATCAGGGTTGACGGCATCCCGAATATGACCAGCCATTGGTAAAAATAAATATCAATAACAATGAGAACGGCGATAAGCACATACAACCCCATAAAAACCATCAATGCCTTGTCCAGCCTCGGCATGGTCTTTCGCGTATCAAGAATCTGCCGGGTAAAGGCCCCTATAAAGGCAACCATAAGCGATGTAAAGAAAGGCATATCATAGTACAGGCTGACACGGGAGCTTATATAGAGGAAATAGCCGCTGTAAAGGGATACAAAAATCAGGAAGCAGGTGCCGTAAAGGACATAATAAATATAGGCCCGGTTGCGCAGGTAAAAGTAGAGAAACAAATTATAAAGAAGTATAGATCCACCTGCCCCGAATACTATGGCATAGAGAAATATCTGCCATTGCTCATATGCGGCAAACTCCTTTATCGTTTCAACAGCGATGCCAAGGGTTAATACATACTTGGAGTGAAATCTCAGGTAAATGGTTCTGGTTTCTTTTGGCTGTAATGTGATTAAAAAAACCGGTACCCGATTTGGGACTCTCCTTTGGGCTATAGGTACGACCAACCCGTTTTTTTGGCATTGCCACTCCTTTTGGTCACGGTAGTAAATATCAGCGGTTTCTATATATGGTTCATCAAGTCGTATAATCCGTTTTACCGTATTTTGCCCACTGTTTATAAGGGTGAACACAAACCAGTATGAATCTTTGTCCGACGGGATATTAAATCGTGAGGAAATTACAGCATCAGGATTTTGCCTGGCAGCAATATCATCAATGCTGAGTGTCCCTTTATTATCTGTGATTATGCCGACCGGAAAGTCGGAGATATCAACGATATCACCGCCGACCTCGTACCCGGGAACTTCCAGTGATATGTGATTAGAAATGGTTTCCCGGGCAAACACCGTCACACTAAAAAATATCACAAATACAATAGCAACACCGACCGGATATGCCAGTCTATTTTTATAATTCTGAATCAGATTGCACATTGTATTCATTTGGGTACCCGGAATTGTGCTGTACGTCTGTTGATCTTATTCTGCATTTTCTTTTAGAGTTTGGAATGGTCAGAGTAAAACCTAAAAGCCTATAAAACAGGGGAAGAAAATGACGGACCCGTCGCCCTGGTATTTATAATACCGTTAATTATATCTGAAATACAATTAAAATTTATTCCATAGGTTCCGGCTCTTCCATTAGCCTATGGTTAAATTTTCCCTTCAACCTGAAGCCCTGCAAAATTATTCTGCCGCATGACCTCATAACTGAGAATAGCTGCTGCATTGGCAAGATTCAGGGATCGGGTACCCTCTAACATGGGCACCCTTACACTGGACTCCCTGTTGTTCACAAGCATCTCTTCGGGAAGCCCCATGGATTCCTTTCCAAACACCAGGTATA
>PIVQ01001136.1 GCA_003354055.1 Desulfobacteraceae bacterium
GGCAGCCAGGTAACCGCCTCCGGAAACAGGCAGATAATACCCAGACCGATGATCTGGATGATAACGAAAGGTATAATACCTTTATAGATATCCATGGTTTTAATCTCCGGCGGGGTCACCCCTTTCAGGTAAAACAGGGCAAATCCAAAGGGCGGTGTCAGAAACGAGGTCTGAAGGTTGACCGCGATAAGAACCGCCAGCCACAGAGGATCCACACCCATGCTGACCATAATCGGGGCCAGGACCGGGACGTGTATAAAGGTGATTTCGATAAAATCCAGGAAGAAGCCGGCAACAAAAATAATGGACATGACAATGAATAATATTCCCCATTTCCCAAAGGGGAGGGCGGCAATCAATTGTCTGACCAGTTCGTCACCGCCAAGTCCCCTGAACACCAACCCCAGGGTTGTGGCGCCCACCAGAATAATAAAAACCATACAGGTCAGCTTGGTGGTCATGTCCATGACATCTTTTGCGATTTTAAAATTAAAGCGTCCGTGAATGGCGGTTAGAATGGTGGCACCGACGGCACCCACGGATGCGGCTTCCGTGGGGGAGGCAATACCGGCAAAGATGGAGCCCAGTACCGCAAGCATGAGGAATAGGGGCGGCACCAGGGCCTTGAATACCTTTATAACCAGTTCTTTTCTGGAATACTGATCAAGGATCTCCTGATCAATGGGCGGTGCCCATTCCGGTTTTATTCGGGCGATGATAAGTATATAGGCCATATATAGGAACACCAGGATAAATCCAGGAATCACCGCACCGATAAAAAGGTCACCCACCGGAACATTCATGATATCTCCAAGAAGTACCAATACGATACTCGGGGGGATAATCTGTCCCAGGGTTCCGGACGCAGCCACCGTTCCTGTGGTCAAACTTTTATTGTAATTGCTTCTGAGCATGGTGGGGACGGATAAAAGTCCCATGGTCACAACAGTCGCTCCGACAATTCCGGTGGAGGCTCCCATGAGGGCACCCACAAAGATGACGGACACGGCAAGACCGCCCCGGATCTTTCCGAATACCAGGGCCATGGCTTCCAATAGCTCTTCGGCAAGCCCTGATTTCTCAAGCATGACCCCCATATATATAAATAAGGGTACGGCCATGAGGGTGAAGTTGCTCATGGTGCCCCAGACACGCAACGGCATGAGTTCGAAAAAAGAGGGGCCAAATCCTATAAGTCCGAAGAAAAGGGATACACCACCAATGGTAAAGGCAACAGGATATCCAAGCAACAGAAGGGCAAATACTGCCCCGAACATGATCAGGGACAGGTACTCATTAATGAATTCCATTTTAATTTTCCTCCTTTGGTTCATGGCCGAAGATCGTCATCAGGCATTTGCCTGCCTCGGAAAGGCCCTGAATGAGTAAAAGGAAGAAACCTGCAGGAATCATGGCTTTGAGAAGATACCGGGCCGGTAATCCGCCCGGATCCGGAGAAATTTCCCTGACAGCCCAGGAATTGCCGATGAATTTCTGGGTGGCCATAATGACCATGATACAAAAGGGGATAAGAAATACCAGGGTGCCGATGAGATCCACCCAGGCTTTTGTCTTTTTACTGAAATTGACGAAAAGAATGTCGACCCTGACATGTCCCCCCTCTTTGAGGGTATAGGCCGCACCAATAAGAAAAACCACTGCGAACAGATGCCATTCCAGCTCCTGAAGCGCTACGTTTCCCTTGTTGAATGCATACCGCATTACAGTATCATAAAAGACGATCAGGACCATTAACGTTGTCAGCCAGCCCACTATGCTGCCTATTTTGTCGCTGACATTGTCAATGAGTTTGACAAATTTTTCAATGAAATGCATA
>PIVQ01000346.1 GCA_003354055.1 Desulfobacteraceae bacterium
AGCATGATAAAGGTGGCACCGCCGTCTTTGTTGTTGTGAACCGAGATCTCACCACCGGACTCCCGGATGATCCCGTAGGAGATGGACAACCCCAGGCCTGTGCCCTGCCCGACTTTTTTGGTGGTAAAAAAAGGCTCGAAAATTTTATCCATATGTAGACTGGTAATACCCGTGCCCGTATCCCTGATTTTGACCCTGACCTTCCCCCTTGCCTCACGGGTTTTCAGGGTAATTTGACGAAGAAAATTTTCAGGCGGACCGGATTCTTGGCATGATTTATCCTTGTCAAATTTAGCCACAATGGAATCCCGGGCATTGATAAGAAGATTGATGAACACCTGTTCCAAACGGACCGGATCGGCGCTGATCAACGGCAGGCCTTTGGCCAGATTCCATATCACATCAATTTCCCGAAGTTTGAGTTGCTGACTAAAAATATCAAAGGATCGTGTCAGGACATCATTAATGTCCACGGCCGCTTTCTGGAATTCGGATTTTCTGCCGAACAGCCGCATGTGGTTGGTAATCTTGGAGGCCCTGTCCACATGGGATTCAATCTCCTCTGACAAGGTTTTAAGAATCTCTTTGTTAATCTCCTGGTCGGATGAAATTTTCCTGGCGATAAAACCGGATGCTGTTTTGATGACCGATAATGGCTGGTTCAGTTCATGGGCGACCCCTGTAGCCATTTCACCCAGAGTAGCCATTTTGCCGGCCTGGATAAGCTGATGCTCGGTTTCCACCGAGTCCGTAATATCCACTGCCGTAACGATCAATACATTCTTGTCTACAAAATCCGCAGGGCGAATCCAGATGTTCACATAGAGATAATCTTCGTTCTTTTTAACGTTCACCACCCGCTCGTGGAAGGCCAGATCAGCGGATTCCCTGATCTGTTCGAAAGCGGTCCTGCTGGGAAAGAGGATATCAAATCCCCGATCTTTGAGGTCGTCCCTGGCATACCCGTAAACAGCCAGAGCTGAATCATTACAATCCAGAATGGCCAAATCTGTCTTGTCCAGAATAAACACCGGATTGGGAATATTCTTAAAAATAGCCTGATATTTTTTTTCAGAAATCCTGACTTTTTCTTCCAGCTTTTTCCTGCGGCTGATGTCCAGACTCATCTCCATGGCTGCCACCACACGCCCCTCTTCATCCAGAAGCGGAGCTGTCTTCACAAACCAATGGGCCTCGGACCCGTCCTTGTTCACCCCGGATTCCTCACTAAAATGGGATTGACCGTCTGTAAATGTTTTTTCTACCGGACAATTGATACACTTGGCATCCAGATCTTTATAAGCCGCATAGCAATGGTCCCCGTATGAAGGATTGAACCTTCTTTCAAACTCCTGATTAAACTCAATGAGTTCATACTTTTTATTTTGGACCGTTATGGTACAGGGCACCTGCTCAAACAGATATTGATACCGGGTCTTTTCAAGGTTCAGTTCAGTCTGTTTCTCCTGGATTCTCTTACCCATGGCGTTAATGGCGGAAGACAACTGACCGATCTCGTCCCCTGAATTTTTTCGGTTTTCCAGACGATTAAATTTTCCCATAGCAATAAACCGGGTGTCTTTAATCAGGCGGTTTATAGGCTGGGTCACCAAAAAAAGAATAATCACACAGATCGGTAAGGCCAGGATGGCAAACAGATACACCGCAGTCCAGCCGGACATCTTCCGACTAAAGGATATCTCCTCTTTTACCGCTGCCAGGGACACCACTACATCCAGGGACCCAAGTTTGGTGATCTCCGAGGGATGGTAATGACAGTCTGCGCTGGAACAGGTCGGCCCGTTAAGAATGGGATTGATAACCCCCAGTTTGAGCTCTCCGTTATCAGAGGTGAATATCCGGGTCCGTTCCTTGATATCCGGCTTCATTACAGGCGGATCAACATTGTGGCAAACCCGGCAGGATATATCTTCTTTGTGTGCGGTGGTCCCGATTTCCAGAGAGGAGTTGGAAAACCTGACCTGGCCCTGGCAATTGTAAACCCGGATCTTCTGGATATCATTATACTCAGCCATGGACTCCATAATGTCCTGCATGTCTTCACTGGGCGAGTGGAGCATGGCAAACCAGGTCAGCTTCAGTACCGAGTTACAGAATTTATCCACGTCGGAGACAGCCTTGTCAATGAGAAGCCGTTCCTGGTACCTGGTGGAAAAATGAGACCAGATGAATATACTTGCAAACAGCACCACACCGACAGGTATCAATAGCTTGAATGCCAGCCCCAGTCTGGGTATATATCTTTTTTTCATCTGTAATTTTTCCATTGTTAGCTCCACGTTTTTTTCCTGGGATTTATCCTACCCTTAACCTGTGAGAATCCTGTTAACTTCCGCCAGAAGTTCATCCTTCTCAAAGGGTTTGGCAAAAAACGCATCTGCCTTTGGTATGGAGTATTGCCGCCCGGACAATCCGGAGATCACAATAACCGGGGTGGAAAAGCCTTTGGATTTAGACAATTTTCTAAAAAACCTTGGCCCCCACTCTTCAGGCATCTCAAGATCCAGGGTGATCAGGTCCGGCACCTCAGCCTTAAAGACATCCATGGCGGTTCTGCCGTCCTCGGCAATACAGGTGAGGAATCCATTGTCCTGGAACAGAACATCCAGGTACCGGGTGATGGCTGGATCATCATCAACAATCATTATTTTCTTCTGAGTCATTATTCACCTCCTTTAAATTTTCCTGTGACACTGGCCGCAGAGGAGGGGTCCTTTTCCCCCGTCAATGTGACAGGTTCTGCACTGGGTATGGAATGCATTGGCAAGGGCCATGGAATTGTCCGGTCCTGAGTCAAGTCCGTGGCATTCGGAACAGGGAGAGTCCTCACTGGATTCATCTGCCACAAGTTGACCGTTTTCCCAGACATGATGGCAGACCGCACAGTCATCGATTTCCGCTATGTCATTGTGCTCGTCATGATCAAACAGGGCCGGCGGCCGTTTAAGGTGCAAAAAGCCAGTTGTCTCTATCCGGCTGAGAACCTGGATTTCTTCCCGACCTTTATTTTGGCCGGAAGCTATTCCCCAGACGGAGAATCCGAAAACGCCCAAAAACACCAGAGTTAATGTAATGATGATACGCTTTTTCATCTTAATCCTCCCGGCGTATAAACCTTCTTCTCCATGGTTTCGAAAATAATATCCCCCAGGAACTTAACTTCCATATCCAACTCATAATAATGGATGATGTCTTCCAGGCCTGAGTGGCAGTTGTGGCAGGGTGCGATAAGCACCTGGGCTCCTGCGGCCCTCAGCTGCTCTGCCTTTATCCGGTTGTTGACCATCCGGCCTGTCTTATACGGAGGACCGCAGTTGACTACCCCGCCGCCGGCACCGCAGCAATAGTTGTGTTCCCTGTTGGGCGTCATTTCAACAAAGTCCGTGCAGGTCATCTTCACAACTTCCCTTGCCATATCGTGAAGCCCCCTGCCCCTTGAAACGTTGCAGGGATCATGGAGGGTTACCTTTTTTGTGTACTTATCCCCAATGGTTATCCGACCCTGTGTCAGCAGTTCATGATAAAACTCCAGGGCATGGACCACCTCAACGGGCGGCATAGCCCAGGAAACCCAGCGGTTGCCCACATCATAGACGGACCGGAAAGCATGACCGCACTCTCCCATGACAACCCGTTTGACATTCAGACGGGCTGCCGTTTCATAAAAGGCCCTGACAATCCGTGCTGAAATTTCATTGTCTCCGGTAAACATGGCCATGTTGGAGTTATCCCATCCGGGCATGGAGGGCATGGTCCAGTTCATACCGGCTGCATGCATCATCACTGCAGACTGGTAGAGCAACCCGGCCTGAAACTTGGGTTCAGGCGCGATCACAGAATACATGATGTCCGCTCCCTGTTTGTCCAGGGGGATTCGCAAATCTTCAAATTCCTCCCTGGCATCCTCTTCCTGCCATTGGAGGGTGTCGATCCACTCGTCCTCCTTGACCCACATCTGGTTCATGGTGGCGGAATGGGAATTCACCGTATCCTGAATATACAGCGGGGTGATTTCAAGTTTGTGACAGATCCTTCGCACCAACAGCATCAAATAGGCAATGTCAATCCCGAACGGGCAATACATTGAACAGCGGCGGCAGAGGTTGCATTCCAGATGGGCAACACGGACAGCACGGCGCAAAAAGTCCCTTGATACGTTCCCCTTTTTCCGGAGCATTTCCCAGATGGTCTGTTTGACCTTACCGGCAGGAGTTAGCTTAGGGTTCCTGTCATTGGATAAAAAATGGGAACAGGCATCAGAACAGAGACCGCAACGCATGCAGGTATCAACATAGGTTTTGAACCTGGCGGCGGTTTCTTTTTCAAGAACCTGGTTTACGGTTTGGACAATTCGCTCCCGGGTCAGCCTGGCCAATCCGTCTTCCACGGCCTGATCCATTTTTTCTATAGTTTCTTGCATATTTATCTCCTTTGGCATCTTACCAACCCCTTACCAGCCCGTTACCAATCCCGGGCATGTCTGACATTGCCGAATTCAGATCCGGTATACGCCCGGGTCAGGGGCGCTGTAATCATGTGTGACAATCGTGAAAACGGAATGATGATGAGCATGAACTCTCCGGATAGAATATGGATGATCATCAGCCATTGGTAGCTTTGCGCCCATACATCGGTAAACACCTGATGATAGGCCAGAAACCCGGTTAGAAACGGAAGCAGTACAATGAACAACAGTACAAAATCCATGGCAGAGGTTAAAAACTTTACCTCAGGCAGGGTTATCCGCCGGACACTGAAAAAGCCCAGGGCTACAATGACAAATACCGTGAGCATATCTGCAAAATTATCGTTCAGCACCGGCCAGGAAATATTAAAAGCCTCTTCCACCAGAACCACATGGGCGGACAGAAACAATGGCACTGCAAACAGGGCCAGATGAAACAGGTAGGACACGGCATAAAACCCAGGCCGTTCCCGGGTGGATCTCGGAAAAAAGGGAATCAGCCAGGCAACTATGGATCGAAGACTGTGGGTCCAGGTAAGGTAGGAAAAAACATAGTTTTCTTTTTCCCTGACCTGGCGGAATATGCCCGTCAACTTGAATCCCAGTCCCCCCAAAAAGATTAGAACCGAAATCCAGACCATAGGCCCCATGATAAAATCAATAAATCCGTTCATTTTAATCTCCTTACAGGACCACGATTTTCCGTTTATACATCCCGTTTTCAATCCCCTTGACCAGGACCTTGTCCCCGTCCGGACTGACCACAGGATCTGCCATAGCCTCATAAGGACCGGTAATGACTCTGTCATTCACCGCGGTATAGTATTGCCCGTCCTTTTCAAAACTGACCGCAACCACGCCCCCGTCCCGGCTCATGCGGGGCGTAAAAATCTTGTCACAGCTCAGCTGCCATGGGGTACTGTCCTTTGCAAGGCCCCAGTATCCCTTGTCCTTGAATATTGCCACAAGGGATCTGCCGTCCTCAGAATAGTACAGGTCACGGACCATGGTATCCCAGGTGATGGGCCAGACCATGTCATTTTCAGCCACCCCCCATCTGCCGAACGCAGGGGCCACAATGGCAGCAATATCGCCATTGGTATGATTGGGCAAAAGCCGCCAGATATTTTCATATTTACCTGCCCAGAACAGGGCATCATTCTTGTACAACCGCCACTTTCCCTGATGCCGCACCGGTGCTGCCACAGATTTTCCCTTATCGCAAAATGCAGGGCCCCACACAGCCTGAAACCGGCTGTCCCAGATCCTGTCATTCATTGCAACGGTATATTGCTCGCGGTCGAGCCGAACGGCCCAGGCCTGTTGTTCACAGGTCTCATCAAAGGCAATATCCCAGGTATTGAGATACCGTTCCTTACCAATCTGGCCGTCAACAGCCACAGTAAACAGCCCCTTGGCAAAGGCACCCACATCAGCGGCAGCCATTGGCTCGGCTTGGACAACCGCGGCAGTGTTGCCACGGTCTCCCAATACCATTCCGGTAATGTTGTTATAGGTGGATTCCCACAACGAATCATCCACAGCCATGCCGTATTCCATATCCTTTTGAAAGGCCAGGCCGATGCGGGATCCGTCTGGTGTGGCACATAGATGCCAGATAAAATCAAACCGATTGTCCCAAGATTGCCCGTCCACCATCAGGCCCCATAGCTCATCTTCACACACGAAGGCGGCAAACCGGTTATCCGGCAGAGCCTTTAAACTCCAGGCCTTTTCATGCTCACCCTCCCAAAGCTCGCCGTTTTCACAGATGCCAAAGCTCATGTCACCTAGATTGACTATTCCCGCAACAGACTCTCCATCCTGCGAATAACAAATATCTTCCACCCAGTTAAAACGGGATTCCCATTCCTTTATGGGTATCTCTTTTAGTTGCGTACTCCAATCCCATGATTGTTTTTCTTCCATTTTTATCTCCGACTCTGGTTAGAAAAATTAAGAGTTTCCAATTCATTGATCACCGTATCCAGGGTGGCAACCGTCAGTGGTTTTTCAATAAACCAGTCAATGCCTGCATTCCGGATCTCCTGTTCCAGTTCATCACTGGTTATGGTGGCCATGAGGATCCGTGTCACATCAGGCTGAATCTGTGCTGCCTGTTTCAAGAAGTTAACCCCGTCCATGTCCGGCAGGAAATAATCTGAGATCACCACATCCGCATTTTGATATTTGAGAGCATTCAACCCTTCTTTGGCAGTTTTAAATGTGAGAAAATTGGTTTGGCTTGCGTCAAAAAAGACCTTCAATGATTCCCGTACATGTCTGTCATTATCAATAAGCATGAGATAAAGACCTTTTTTATGTTTCATAATGTCCAGAACCTTTGAAATTGTTTATCCGCTGGTTTAACCACCGGTTTACCCAAATTGTCTCTTTCCTGCCATTTGTTTAGAGCAGAAACCATGCCACCGGCCATAAATCATTCAAAACCCTTTATTTTCAATAATCTACACTAAAATCACAAAAATTAAATTTCCGAAAAAATTCCAGATTTTACGAATTTTATAAATTATTCATTTGAAGAATTTAGAAAAATTGCAAAATTCACACAGAAAGAACATTCCCAGTATCCAGCGCAGACAAGGCCAGGTAAAATCCTCCGACACAGAGTTCTGCGCAGTGGTAATGATCCGCAGGCAGGGTTTCAAGATGCGCATCAACCTGATCCGGGGTTACAGCCCAAGCTTTTTCCACGGTCAGTCCGCTTGCCAGACAAACCACCGTATTACAGCAGGCCATAGTATTCAGGCAGCCGTCGACATCAAAGGAAATCTGATGCAAGATCCCCTGGTCCACCATGATAAAAAATTCCACCCGGTCTCCGCAGTCTCCTGTCCTGGTGCCGTACCCATCCGGATGTTCAAGTCGCTCCCTGTTCTCTGATGCATAGGCCATTTCAAGAAACCGCAGAGAATGTTTATTCCAAAAATCCTTTTCTTCCATAGATCTGTCCTCCTTC
>PIVQ01001137.1 GCA_003354055.1 Desulfobacteraceae bacterium
TTGGCTTCGATCTGCCGGATCCGCTCCCGGGTTACGGTAAAATCCTTGCCCACTTCTTCAAGAGTATGGTCGGATTTTTCACCGATCCCAAACCTCATTCTCAATACTTTTTCCTCCCTTGGAGTCAGGGTGGCCAATATCTTTCTTGTCTGTTCGGCCAGACTGAAATCAATGGCAGCATCGGAAGGAATGGAAAACTTCTTATCCTCGATGAAATCCCCGAGATGACTGTCTTCCTCTTCACCAATTGGAGTTTCCAGAGAAATGGGTTCCTTGGCGATCTTCAACACCCGCCGAACCTTATCAATGGGGATTTCCATCTTTTCTGCAATTTCTTCAGGCGAGGGCTCTTTGCCCATTTCCTGAACCAGGTATCTGGATGTACGGATCAGCTTATTGATGGTTTCAATCATATGAACCGGAATCCGTATAGTTCTGGCCTGGTCCGCAATGGCGCGAGTAATGGCCTGCCGGATCCACCAGGTGGCATAGGTGGAAAATTTATATCCCCTACGGTATTCAAACTTGTCAACCGCCTTCATCAGGCCGATATTACCCTCCTGGATGAGATCGAGAAACTGCAAGCCTCTGTTGGTATACTTTTTAGCAATACTCACCACAAGGCGGAGGTTGGCACGGACCAGTTCACGTTTGGAATAATCCGCGCTTCTGCGGCCCTTGTCAATACCCCTGGTAATCTGATGCAGCTCATCCGGACCACCTTTGATAAGGGTCTTCCTCAGTGAAACCTGGTTCAAAATGGAGATAATATCCTTGTACAGTACAATGGAACGGTCCCGGGTAATACTGGTTCTTGCAGTGGCCCATTTGACAAAGGTGGTCTGATTCTTTGTCTGCTTGAGCATGGTATCCTTGCGCACATTAAATGTTTTGGCACAGCGCTCAAGCAGGGCATCCACGGTTTTAAACCAAATGATGGAGTTCCGTATGCTTTTTTCTATGGTATCAATGACGTTAGCCTCAAACCGCCACCGTTTCAAGAGTTCAAATATTTCCTCGGTGTTGTTGAAAACCTCTTCCTGGACATTGGCATACTTCTTGGTCCCTTTTTTCATATCCGTGAGATCGTCTCTTTTTTCCTGGCTATCTTCGTGAAGCTCCCTGATCTTTGTCAGCGACTCCAGGAATTTTTCCTGTTTTGAGACCTCATCCACCACACCATCCCCTTCATCCACATCCCTGAGGACATGCTTGGGGCGCATGGATTTTTTCTCCATTTTCTGGCCGTACATAAAGATGGTATTCAATGACAGAGGACAATCAAGCATGGCGCGGAGGATGTTTCTCTCGCCCACCTCGATTTTCTTGGCAATCTCAATTTCCCCTTCACGGCTGAGCAGGGTAACCATCCCCATCTCTTTAAGGTACATTTTCACAGGATCTGTGACAGCACCAAACTCCATATCCGCCCGTTCTTTTTTCGGGGCAAACAGGTTTTTTTTCTCTGATTTTTCTTTTTTTTCTTTGGATTTGCCTGAAGCCCCGGCTTTCTTCTTTTTGGCCGTTGTTTTCTTGGCCTTTGCTTTTGCAGGTGTTTTTCCGGCCTTGCCTTCACCATCCACCAGCTCAATTCCCATCTTCCGGAATTGAACCACTATATCATCAATCTGATCAAAAGATTGTAAATCATCAGAGATTGCATCATTTATTTCGGCAAAAGAGAGAACGCCGGTTTTCTCACCCTTTTTAATGAGCTTTCGCATTTCATTTTTACTGATCACCACATTCTCTCCAGACTTGTCTGTCTTACCTGCCATATAATGCCTCCCAAAGGCTTAAAAGTATTAACTGTTGTGCAATTGCTGAATTTCCTG
>PIVQ01001138.1 GCA_003354055.1 Desulfobacteraceae bacterium
CCGGCAATCATGAGCGAGGTAATCATTAGTTTCTTCATTTTCGAACCCTTCATTTGCTTAGATTTTTTTAACAAAATATGAATAAAGAAGACATATTTTGCGGTAGGAGATAACGACTAAACGTCGAAATTAGCGATAACTGATAATACGGGTATCTTTTGTTAGCAATAAAAAATATTTAAATTTCAAACCCTGAAAAGCTGATCGTTATAGTGTTGTTTTAAATAAATGCGATTATCTCTTGTGCTGCCATTCGGAGTCTGGCTAGATGTGCGGCTCTTTTTTCAATTTATTAAGCGCGGATCGTAACGGTAAAACAGGAGAATAATAATGCGTAACTGGATAATTGCTCTTTGTGCGGGTTCTATATGCATGATGGTGCAGGCGAGGGATAAGCCGATCATCAATAAGACGGGCATCGATATGCTGACAAACTATGTCTACAATATGGCCTTTCTGGACATGGCGGCCACTTCAAATGATTTCCGGGATGCTGAAATTGCACATCATGGAATCAGCGTCGGGCAATTGGTTGGCGTCAATCCGGAGACTGGCCAAATAATTACGAATGCGGCAAACCTTCTCTCTATCATGGCACGTTCGGCTTATGTCGCCGGGACGGTTGATGCGGGAGAATTTGTTGGTGACGGGTCGGGTTTGACGAATCTGAACGCCGGGATGGTGGTCGGATATCTGCCGGTTTCCTCTCTGCCGACGTCCGGGGTCTGGAATGTATCCGACCTGACGCTGAAAAACGCCAATTTCGAGGGGCCGCTGAGCGTAGGTGGGCAAACTCTAGATATTGACTCGGATCTCAATGTTCAGGGCATGTTGACGGGGGATGCCTCCGGCCTTTCCAATATGCCGGCCGCTGGTCTTGATGGTTCTTTGCAGTTCAATTCCGGGGGGCGGTTAGCGGGCGATACAAACTATTTCATCCATGCCGAAACCGGAAAAATCGCTTTCCGCGCAAGAGAGGGCAATTTGTGGCGCGCCTACAAGCGGGGCGAGGTTTTGGATAGAAACCTGATTTACGCCGTTCGCGATCATGAAGATACGGCCGAGCTTTGCCTGTTGACCGATGGCGTCGAGATGATTCGTTTGCGTGGCGATGGTTCGGCCTACATTGCCGGGTCGCTGGAGGTCGGAGGTGACGTCACTTTTGCAAACGGTGTAACGATTGACGGTGAATCTTCACCCTATGGCAGCGACAACTGGTACATCCCTGAGGCCGGCGACCTTTCCATGGGGCCTTATGTCGAAGGCGCGGGTTTGACGATTGCGGCCAGTCTGTATGTGCCTGACTCCACCGATCTTTCCATGGGGAGTTATACGCAGCAATAATCCAGCAGGCAGTGCTCCGTTATCCGTTGCGTATTCGGGGTTTACTCATCGTCTTAGCGCATCGATTCATGACGGAATTTATCGAATTTAACAGGTTGCAGAAAGTTCCGGGAAGCCCGGAGTTGCGGAGGAGGCAATATGAAAAAGAATATACGTTTGGTTTCAGGAGTCCTTGCGCTGTGCGGCGCCGTGATTGCGGCGGAATATCCCCAGTGGTTTGTTGATCGCGGCATCATCGATGAATCGAATGAGGCCCACGACTACGCTCCCGTCAACCAGGGCCATGTAAAGTGGGCGGCGTCGCAGGCCTGCAGCGAATTCCGGCAAAAGCTGCCTGCGGCGGATCTGGATGGTTTGTTGCAGCTCATCGATTCCTTTCCGGAAGGAAGTAACGGCAAGCCCGCCAATATCGGCATGCTCAAAGCCGTGGCAACCCCGTTCTACGATGCACTGATCGCCGCAGGATATGTCTCCAATTATCCCTGGGCGA
>PIVQ01000347.1 GCA_003354055.1 Desulfobacteraceae bacterium
CAGAGGAGATATCGGAATTTATGATGTCATGCGAGATTAAAGGCTAAATTTGATTTGCTAAAATGTGTTGAAAATGACTGAGGAGTTGGGGTGGAAACCACCGCGTAGCGGTTTAGTTCAATTTTCACCAAAGGTGAATTTTGAAATATCTTTACTTGCATTAAAAAGATTGATACGAATTATTCACAATCGGATTTCCATCTTAATCCGGCTGAATTTGTTTGATTTAGTACCAGGGAGGAAAATACACTTGCCTTGATAATAATACTTTTTATAACTTATCAGGGCAAATAGAACTGATAATCAATGGTTTGGCAACGTACAAATAATCTTCTTTATTAATTGATTGGGCAAAAAAGTGAGATTTGATCATTACAATATTCCAACATTAAGATCTTGGGAACAATTTCAAAAAATGGTTTGCGAATTGTTCAGAGAAATATGGCAAGATCCATATGCTCAAGAATATGGCCGTATAGGCCAAAAGCAAGATGGAATTGATATTATCGGAAAGAGAAAAGATGCATCAAAGCATGAAGCAGTACAAGCTACAATAGAAACACCTTTGACTGAAGCAAAAATAGAAAAAGATTACGAATCATCTAAAAGTCTCGGTGTTGAGCTGAACACTTTTATTATTGCCACGTCTAGCAAAAGAGATGTTAACCTCCAAAAATATGCAATAACGCTTTCAAATAAAGGCCCTCATGATTGCAAGATCTGGTTTTGGGATGATCTTGTTGAGAAATTAGCAGACTATGATCATATACGTAAGAAATACTATCCCGACTATTTAATAAAATCTATAGGTAACTCTTCTGGGAAACTGATTGAAATTAGTGATGAAACTACTCGTTGGGTTTTATTTATAACAAAGCTCCCAGAAAAACACCCACATTACGGAAGCGTATTACTCGTTTCAGATTTACTTAACTATAAATGTCAAACTTATAGGTTGGGAGATCACTGGAGTCGTTTAGTTATAGATAATATAGAACAATCAAGTTACCAAAAATGTGTTGGCGGTAATCTATATGGCGCATTTCTTCTATCAAATTGGCTGAATAGTTTTAATTCTAATGAAGAACTATTTGATATTGATGATAATTCAAATCATTATTACGAGTTAACTGAAGATCAGAAAGAAAAACTTCATGAAATTAGTAACGAAAAATAAAGCCGAACCAGGCGTTTCACCGGACTCGCTGAAGCTCTCCGTGAACTTACCGTTAAACTGAGCCATTCTGGCTATTATCCGCACTTTTCAGGTAGGGAGAAATCCTGTGGACTATCCCTGTAAGTCTTTCTTTTTTATAAATAGGGGCTAGGTCTGCGGGATCAGGCGGGGTAAAAACTCGCAACAAAAAAACTGGCTACATAATTTGAGAAATATCCTTACCCGATTCCAAACTAGGGCAATGTTGCTTGCCTGCAGGTTCGCCGGAACAAGTTTGTGTGCAAGTCCCCTGCGCCTGCCGGGTTGTTGCCTGGGCGGTTTATCTGAGAAACCAGCACTTAAGGATCGGCTCCAAAATTACTTGATCTTTTGTTTCCAAAATACCCATTTAAGGGGTTTTCGAAATAAGTTTCTGCCCTTCAGGGTATTTAGATCAAGTTATTTTGTAACGATTCCTAAGCTTTAAAATTCATTTATAAATAAAACGCCGGGCCTTTTGGCCCGGCGTTTTATTTTTTGGGAAAGCGGATGGGGGATTGCAATGGTTTGACCATATTATCCTGTTTTTTCAGGCAAGTATGGGCAACCGTCATGGTTTGTGGTAACGTTGCCTCTTTATATTTTTTTCGGATTAACTATAAAAACGGATACACTATGACAATACCTACAATTTTCTATACCATTACCGACGAGGCACCGGCGTTGGCCACCCGGTCCCTTCTCCCAATTGTAAAGGCCTTTACCGCATCTGCGGATATCCGGGTTGCCACAAAGGATATCTCTTTGGCCGGCAGGATTCTGGCCAATTTTCCGGATTATTTGAGCGAAGATCAGAAGGTTGAAGATCATCTGGCAGAACTGGGGGCGCTTGCAAAAAAGCCCCAGGCCAATATTATCAAACTGCCCAATATTTCCGCATCCATTCCCCAACTTCAGGCTGCCATTGCAGAGCTCCAGGATCAGGGGTACTTTGTACCGGATTACCCTGCCGACCCTAAAACCGATGATGAACAGGAGATAAAATTCCGTTATGCCCGGGCGCTTGGGTCTGCGGTGAATCCAGTTTTAAGGGAAGGCAATTCCGATCGCCGGGTGGCAGGGGCCGTCAAACAATATGCCAAGGAAAATCCTCATTCAATGGGGGAATGGTCCAAAGATTCCCAATCCCATGTGGCCCATATGTCTGCCAATGATTTTTACGGCAGTGAGACTTCGGCTGTCATGGACGGTGCCTGTCAGGTCAATATCAATTTTGTCGGCAATGACGGAACCACGACGCAGCTCAAGGAAAACCTTGCTCTGGAGCCGGGAGAAGTCATTGACGGATCTGTAATGAATATCCGTTCGTTAAGGGAATTTTTCGAAGCGGAAATTCTGGATGCAAAGGACAAGAACCTGCTTTGGTCCGTTCACCTGAAGGCCACCATGATGAAGGTCTCTGATCCTTATATGTTTGGTCAGGCTGTGACGGTTTACTTTAAGGACGTGTTTGCAAAGCACGATGCCCTGTTCAAAAAGATCGGGGTGGATCCCAGCAACGGTCTGGGGGATGTATATGCCAAGATTCAGGACCTGGACAAAGAAACCCGAGGGACTGTTGAGGCGGATATCCAAGCGGTTTATGAAACCCGTCCTGCCCTGGCCATGGTGGATTCGGATAAAGGTATCACCAATCTCCATGTGCCAAGTGACGTGATCATCGATGCCTCCATGCCGGCCTGCCTGAGGTCCTCCGGTAAAATGTGGGGACCGGACGGTCAACTGCATGATACCAAGGCCATTATTCCGGACAGGTCCTATGCCGGTATCTATCTGCAGGTATTTGAATACTGCCAAAAACACGGGGCCTTTGATGTTACCACCATGGGTAATGTCTCCAATGTGGGGCTTATGGCCAAAAAGGCGGAAGAATACGGTTCCCATGACAAAACCTTTATCATGGAAGGGGATGGAAAGGTTCGGGTCTCGGATCAGGATGGAAATCTCATATTTGAACATGATGTGGAAAAAGGCGATATCTGGCGCATGTGCCAGACAAAGGATGTGGCCATAAGGGACTGGGTGCGCTTAGGTGTTGACCGTGCCCGCGCTACAGGGTCTGCTGCTGTTTTCTGGCTGGATGAAAAACGGGAGCATGACGTTCAATTGATTAAAAAGGTGAATCTCTACCTGAAAGACCATGATCTGTCAGGCCTTGATGTTCAGGTTCTTTCTCCCAAAGATGCCATGGACTTTACCCTGGACCGGGTAAGGGCCGGCAAGGATACCATCTCCATCACCGGTAACGTACTCAGGGATTATCTTACAGATCTCTTTCCCATCCTTGAACTTGGGACCTCGGCCAAGATGCTTTCCATTGTTCCCCTGCTTGCCGGCGGCGGTTTGTTTGAAACCGGAGCAGGTGGTTCCGCCCCCAAACATGTTCAGCAGTTTATGACGGAAAATCATCTGCGCTGGGACTCCCTGGGAGAATTTCTGGCCCTGGCCGTTTCTCTGGAAGATCTGGGGTTAAAAAACGGGCTGCCCAAGGCATTGGTATTGTCCAAGGCCCTGGACAAGGCTAATACTCAATTTCTGATGAACAAACGGTCTCCCACAAGGAAGGTGAATGAACTGGATAACCGGGGCAGCCATTTTTATCTGGCAATGTACTGGGCCCAGGCATTGGCGGATCAGGATGAGGATCAGTCCCTTAAACAGATCTTTGAACCTGTGGCCGGTGAATTGTCGGCCAGCCAGGATAAGATTCTTGAGGAACTTTTGACCGTGCAGGGCCGTGCCATGGATGTGGGTGGATATTTTCATCCGTCTGAAGAGCTTCTGGCAAAGGAGATGCGTCCTTCCCCTTGTTTTAACGCCATTGTGGATAAACTGGCTTAAGGCCGTCTACCGGTGCTTCCACTCCGCCTGTCTGGGCGGGGTGGTTTCATTGCCAGCAGGCGCCGGATTCTTTCCTTTGTCAACGGGTGACTCTGGAGCAGGGGGGCCTGATTTGGGCTTGCCGGTAAAGGAGTGAACATACGTCGTAAGAAGTTGAATTGAGACTGTTCCACCTTTGACAGGGCTGAGGCCAGGGCATGGGGATCATTTAGCAGCGTCAGGCTGCCAAGGTCGGCCTCAAATTCACGGGTTCTGGAAAGGGCAAGGTACAGCATCGTACTCACACCCGGAGCAAAGATCATCAACAACAGGGGGGCGAAGCTGATTTCCATAGATCCCGTAACAGCCAGGGGAATTGACAGAATCAACAGGATCTGACCGATCAGGGACAGGTATCCTGTTATTTTGCCAAACATGGCAGACAGGGCCATAATCTGCATATCATTGTTCTTAATATGGGTGATCTCATGGGAAAGAATACCTGCAATTTCTTGGGGTGTCAGGGCTGAGAGCAGACCATGGGTAATCCCTATGGCGCAATCTTTTCCACTGCCTGCGGAAAACGCATTTAATTTGGGTGAGGGCAGGTAGTATAGGTCCGGTACGCGGGGAAGCCTGGCCTTTCTGGATAATTGCCCGGCAATGGCATACAGCCTGTGAACGGCCCTGGGGTTGAAGGGTTTGGCCCGAAGGCTTTTCATGATAAGTCGGCTGGGCATTCTGGGCGTAAAGGCAAAGGTCAGAACGGTAATGATAAGCGCAATTTTTATTCCGGCTGTACCTGCCAGAAACCATCCCAGCAGGCTGAGCAGGCCTGCCATGGAGAATAAAAGCAAAATGGTGTGCATCCTGCTGATTATCTGATGCCGCTTTCTTAATCTTCGTTTCATGGGATTCTCCTTAACGAAAAGTGAATCGCTGAAGGTTTATCGCCTTTAACAAAAAAATAAGAAGGTACTTTTACCTTGTCAAACTTGAATAAAAAGAAATGTGCCTTGGCTGAGAGGGAACTATAGCCATTCGGCAACGGAGTTTAGTTTCACCATCAGCTCTTGTTCCCCAAAGGGTTTCCGGATAAAGTCTGCCGCCCCCATCTTCATTATTTTTTTGAAGGTTCTATCTTCCGTTTTGGAGGTTAATACGACAAAGGGGATTTTTTTGAACTCAGGATTTTTCTGAAGATTTTGCAGCAGTTCAACCCCATTCATTCTGGGCATTTCAAGGTCGGAAATGACAAGATCCGGCCTGAGCACGGTCACTGCATCCAAAGCCTGCTTACCGTCACTGGCCTGGGTGATTTTTCCGATCCCGTTTTTTTTAAGTATATTTACGATCAGGCTTCTGATTGCGTTGGAGTCTTCTACAACCAGTACAGACAATTTGCTGAGTTTTTCCATAGATCCCTCGTTCTTTTGCACGATGTTTTAGTAATTGGGGGATTATAACTGATCAGCCGTGTTTTATCAATTGTGCTGTATTCGTTGAGCTGTTTCAGGCTGTGAAAAGGGTCAGCTGGTTTCTTCGGGCGTCTGCATGCTGGATGGTGACCTGGACCACATCCCCGTGCTTGAGCTTGAACCCGGATAATGGCAGTCTGGCTTCCAGCATGAATTCTTTGAGCAGGACATTATAATGATCCCTGTGGCAGTCCAGGATCAAGCCTTCAAAATCTTTACCCCTCATGCCTTCCAGGTATTTTATCATCCAGTACCGTTTCCGTGCTCCCTGGACCCTGCCTGTATTGGCCATGGGAATGGAGATCACCTGAAGAATATCTTCAAGCTCCTGCATGGAATAGGGTTTGCCAAGGCCTAAGATAGCCTTAAGCTGTCGCTGGGTCAGCAGATCATGATACCTACGTATGGGTGAGGTGGCCGTCACATAGGCCTTGACCCCCAGGCCGGAGTGGGGTTCTGCATGGGTGTTGATAATGGCCCGGCTTAGTTGTTTGCGCTGCAGGAAGTTGGGCATGAGTTGGGTTTCAACCCCTTTGAATATCCGTTGCTTGGGCTGGGCCTGTGATCTGAATACCGCCGGCATGTCATTGGCAGAGAGAAATTCCGCCATCAATGAATTGGCCAGGATCATCATCTCCGACACCAGCATTCTGGAGGGATTTTCCCTGTCTACCTTGGAGTAGTGAATTTCTTTGTTTTCATCCAGCCAGACATTGACTTCGGGCAGGGTGATCTGAATGCCGCCGGCCTTGAGCCGTTTTTCCCGAAGAAGGGTGGCCATCTTGTAAAGACTGGTGATGGGGTCGTTTTTACCGTTGAGAAGATTTGCTTCGGAATAGCTCATCTGCTGGTGAACCTTGATGATGCTTGGAACAATCTCGTAATCCAGTACCTCAAAAAAACGGTTCATATGAACTAAAGTGCTTATCCCCGGCCGAACCTGACCCTCTTTAAGGCTGCAGAGATCTTCGGACAGGCTGGAAGGAATCATTGGCAGCTTGTCATCGGGCATGTAAATGGATGAGCCCCGGTACCGGGCAGCCATGTCTATGGGATCCCGGTCTTTGATATACGCCCCCACATCAATGATGTGGATTCCTAAACGATACCCGTTTTCAGTGGTTTCCAGGCTGACGGCATCGTCATAATCCTGGGTGGACTGGCCGTCAATGGTGATCAGAGGAATGTCGGTAAGATCCCGGCGGCGGGGGTCGTCAAACACATGGGTAGCTGTCTTGGACAGGTGATTGGCCGACTTCATTACAGTTTCGGAAAATTCCACAGGGATCTGCAGGGACAGAAGATCGATATTTTCATCAACATCCCAGATACCGGTTTTGACAAAGAGGCTGAACAATTGATCCACCAGGCTTAACCCTGATTTTTTGATCATCTGTTTGGCCACCCCTGCCATGTTTGCATCATGACCGAAAAGATAGTATTCCTTGAGGATTTTTACAATTTTGGGATCCGGTAAGTCTTGCGGTGAATCTGATTTCTGAATTCGGGTCAGCCAGGCCGCCCCTTTTATTATCAGCTCTTCTCTCCGCTTTGCCTCCCGGATTTGCCTTTTTTTGGCCTCCATCTGGCCCTTGGTATAGGGAATAAAGGTAAGTTTATTGAATTTAAAATAGAGGCGGTCACTGAAAAAAGCACGAATGACGGCTGCTTCATGATCCGGTGTCAGGGGGGGATCAAAGCAGAAGAGGGTCATGGCGGAAATATCGATTTCCTCGGGTTCCTCGTGAAGGATTTCCCACAGATCCTTTATGTCGATAGACTCAGACAATTTTCTGCGGCTTTCCGTGACCTGTTTCAGATGATTTACCAGGGCAGTCCTGGACAGTTCCGTATCAAGTCCGGCCTGTGAGATATGGGACAGCCGTTTCTCGGAAAAATTGACTTCCCGGCTGTTTTCATTGAGCAATCTCAGCTTGCC
>PIVQ01001139.1 GCA_003354055.1 Desulfobacteraceae bacterium
CGCTCAATTTGTTCCTTGGCATCGCGCTCTTCTCGTTCGACCCTCTCTTTGGCTTCCCGTTCTTCACGATCTGCTTTTTCTTTGGCTTCTCGCTCGGCAGTTTCTTTTTTCCGGGCTTCCCGTTCTGCTTCAAGTTCTGCAGCTAGTCTTTCACGTTCCTGAATTTCTTTCACGGCAGATTGCAGGAGAAGTATTGTCGCATTGATTTTAGCCGTGATCTCTTCTTCAAACTCATCGAAGCCCCCTTCCCTGCGGATCTGATCAACGCGAACCAAAGCATTATTGGCATCGGTGGAAGTCATGGTGAACGACACATTCGAAAGGTGCTCAACCTCGGCCTTGATATGATCGATTGCTTCAAGGCGCTTTTTCTCCCGGTCCTGCCAATCAGTCAGCGGTTTCTTGATCTCGTCGCGCATGGAATCAATTTGATCCCTGAACCATTTGCGATATGAATTAACCGCATTTATTTCCTTCTGTTTGTCTTCGTTTAGGTTCTTACCAAGCTCATCCAGAGTTGTTCTAGTCCGGGTCATCTTGTAGGCGAAAGAAGTTATTTCATCGCGACCTTTCTTGCTAGAAATATCGGGCGTGAATTCCTTACATTTCTCTTTGATTTTATCGATAAGATCCCTCGATGTTTTTTCATCGGTGAAAATAGCAACCGCCTTTTCGTTTGAAATGGCAACTATCAGGTCGTTTTTAGCATCTTCGGTCATTTGGCATTTTCCTTTATATTTCAAGTCAACCGGTAAAATCCGGTAATGTCCGGTAATATCCGGCAATTAAATTTAGCTTTCAAGATCCGCCGTAACTGCAGCGGCTTTGAACTTTTCGTGCTTGTCTCGATACTTCTGGAAAAGAGTTTTCTGATCATCGGGTGATTTCCCTCTGAACCAATCCTGATATGCAGAAAGACCGAAGGTCGCCATATCTTCACCCTCCTTCAGAAGAATGATGTCTTCCTCTGTCTCTACTGCGTCGTCATTGATCCAAGAAACAATTGCCTTGCCGGTATCTATCGATAACTTTTGACCCTGAGGGAAGGCGTTAAGAAGCATTTGAGGACATTTTCGCAATATTGGAAGACCCGGATTTTCATTGCTCAATTCAATATTGACAGTAAATTCATAAATTAGCTTGCTATCTTGAATTGGCGTCTGCGTTTCATCACGAACAACAACACTTTTGGTCTTCGTTTTCGGATCAATCCCAAACTTTTCATAGTCTTTCTTGTCAATCTGACGAGACTTGAAGTCAGCCCTTAGACAAACAATGATATGAAGAGGACACCCCAACATCTGAAGAACCATATGCCGATGTTCTGTTTTAGGCTTTTTCCAATCTCCAAAATTGACCGAGCCGTTCCATTCACCGTATTTTTCAGCCCTCTTTCTGGCTATTTCTTCAGCCATCCAGATAACGCCGCCAATTGATTCCCAAGAGTGTGACATCGAGTCAATGATCAATGCTGTTTCTTTCTTGGTTTCCTTTGCCATTAGCGTGGCTTTACTGATTATCTCAGAGAATTTCGAAGGAGAAAAAGGGGCCTCAACAGGTTCAACGAGATAGCCGCCCGGGATAACATCATGATAGATTTCCCCTCGTCTGGACTCCGTATCAATCATTAAAACATTCCCGTCTATGCCTACGAGACCCCTTGCCATAAGGAGGGCCGATAGAGTTTTCCCCGACCCACTCCCCCCATATAATCCGATCAGTGCTTTCGTGCCTGCGCTTGTTGCTTCTCTGAATGGCATTTTGTTCTATCCCTTAAAAGATTTACTGGTAACTGATATTATCGAGAACTAGGCACCCGATCACTCAAAGA
>PIVQ01000348.1 GCA_003354055.1 Desulfobacteraceae bacterium
ATGATCTGGTAAGGCTGGTGTTCATCCGATGACATCAATAAATCAACAAAGGGTTCTTTACACAACAGGAGGGTAAGATGAACGTTCAATTGACATCTGTTTTTCGGCTGTTCCTTCTGCAACTGATAAGTTTGATTCTTTTCGCCTCAGGTTCACCAGCCTTGGCCGACGACAGCCCCGGGGAAAAACTTCAGATTTATACGGTGAATTATCCGTTGGCCTATTTTGCGGAACGAATTGCAGGTGATCAGGCTGATGTTGTGTTCCCGGTACCGCCGGATGAAGACCCGGCCTATTGGATGCCGGATGCAAAAACCATTGCCCGGTTTCAAAATGCAGATCTGATTCTTTTGAACGGGGCCAAGTATGCAAAATGGACGGCAAAGGTGAGCCTGCCAGGATCAAAGATGGTGGATACCTCAAAATCCTTTAAAGATCACTATATTTATACCAAGGCTGAAGTCACCCACAGCCACGGCCCTGAAGGAAAACATGCCCATGAAAACCTTGCCTTTACCACCTGGCTTGATCTGTCCTTTGCCGTGGAGCAGGCCAGGGCAGTTGCCATGGCAATAGAACGTAAAAAATCTTCTTATAGGGATGCTTTTCGGAAAAATTTTGCCTCTCTGGAACAGGACCTGCTGGCATTGGATAAAAAACTTGCAGCCATTGTGTTAAAACAATCCGGTCTGCCTCTGGTCGTATCCCATCCGGTTTATGATTACCTGGGACAGCGGTATCACTTAAATATCAAAAGTGTTCACTGGGAGCCTCATGAGGTGCCTGATCACGGGCAAATAACTCAGTTAAAATCAATTCTTAAAGATCATCCAGCCGCCTGGATGATCTGGGAGGGGGAACCGGAAGATAAGAGTGTGGCAGCGCTGGACGCACTGGGGATGGGGAGCATTGTGTTTTTCCCCTGCTCAAACCGGCCTGACAATGCTGATTTTCTGACCATAATGCATCAGAATATTGAAGATCTTAAAAAACTGTATCACTGACACAATAGTAAATGCAAATACAATAAAACAGCAAACCGGAGGCAGGTATGAGACCCTATGTATTCTTCTCAATTATCGTAATTCTAATTTTTACAGGCTTAGGCAGTGGGCATGCAAACCAGGTTGAACTGGTTCTTGTTCCCCCTCAGAAGGCGGTTCAGGCAGGTCAGCCGGCCACTTTTACCCTGTATTTCAACAACATGACAAATGATCCTGTGAAGACCGACAAATACAATGAGATCACCTGTGTGCTTTCCGGGAAGGAAAAAACAGCCCGGGTCAGGGCCGTGAAAGAGGAGGACGGTCCGTTGACGATTACCGGAAAAGGATTTGCTAAAAAGACTTTTATTTTCACAATCCCGTCTGAAATGAGCGGAGACCTGAAAATTGAGCTTGAAAAGCTGAATGCCAATCACGGCGTATTTATCGCTAACGCGGCCTCTCCTGAAGATATGGCCAAAGAACAACGCTCGCTTACTGAGGCAACACAGCTGTTTCAACCTTTTGTGAAAAACTTTTCCAGCCATGATCCCATGTATTTTCTGGTGGGGGTGGACCCGGGGATTGAAAAGAGCAGTTTTCAGCTCAGTTTTAAGTATCAATTCTTTAACAGCGAAGGTTTTTTAGGAGAAAAAGCACCCTGGACTAACCGGTTCTATCTTGGATATACCCAAAAATCTTTGTGGGATCTGGATTCGGATTCCGCCCCGTTTGAAGATACAAGCTATAAACCCGAACTCTTTTATCTGGACGATAAAATTGACCTGGGTGTTTCTTGGATATCGGCTTTTGGCGTACAGGCCGGGTTTCAGCATGAGTCCAACGGCCGGGAAGGTCTTGAGTCACGGAGTACAAACCATATTTACATCAAGCCGATCATCGCTTTTCCGCTGTGGAATGACTATTATCTGAAATTTGCACCGAAAGTCTGGGCCTATGTGAAAAATGACGACGATACCAACGGGGATCTGGATAATTACCGGGGGTATTTTGAACTTGAAACAAAAATCGGGAGCCCGGAAAGCTTTATGTTAGGATCTTATTTCAGGAACGCTGATGAGGGAAGTTCCTACCAGTTGGATTTGAGCTATCCTTTGAACAAGCTTTTCGGCGGCAGCATTGAAATGTATATCCATGCCCAGTATTTTAACGGATATGCCGAAACATTGCTGAACTACAACCAGAAGGATGATGCATTCCGTCTGGGCTTTTCAATCGTCAGATAACGGGGGCTACATGGTGGTTTAAAAGGGAGGTTCATGCAAACAGCTAATAATATAGACGGGGTAAATTATCGCAGCAAGGCCACCTTTTCGTCACCGCTTTCCTTGCGAAGGGTTTGTCTGATTCTGATTGCGGTTTCCTGCATCGTGCTGTGGGGGTGCGGTACAAAAATCGGGACGAAACAGGTCGGATTTGAGTCGGCCTACAATACGATCAACAAAAATGCATTACAGGGAAAGGGGTTTTCCACAACCTCCCGGAAAGTATTGCTGCGGTATAATCTGGAATCGTCTTACAAAGAGACCCCCAAGGAAACCCTCGACCTTCTGCTGGATAAGACCCGTGATGATAACAGGCGGGATCTACTGTTTGCAATGGCAGAACTCAGTTACCATACGGCAGGCGGACCGGTCGAAGACAGTACCGCAGGCTTTGAAATTGAATCCAGGCAATATTATCTGAATGCTGCTGTATTTGCCTATTTTTATCTGTTTGAACCTCAAAGGGATGTACCTGTGGATCCCTATGACAGAAACTTTAGATGGGCGTGTGATATTTATAATATTGCTTTGGCAAGGGCACTTACAGATGCTTCCGGTCATCTGGATTTCAAACCGGCGGCAAGACAACTTCCCCGTGGGGAATTGTTCTTGTCGCTTGATCCTGGTCAGTATCCCTGGAATCCTGTTTCAGGAGAGGGAATGGTCCTGGCTGCAGATGAACTAGCAGTTTTCGGCTTGACCCATCGAAACCGCGAGTCGGGAATAGGTGTTCCCTTTATGGTGGTCCAGGAAAAGGCCGCATCCCATCCCATAAAGAGAAGTTATCCCGGTACCCTTCTGCTGAAAATAGAAGGCGGGCTAAAGGCACTCCATCAGGGACGCCTGGCAGGTCAGATGAGCTTGTACACCCCTTTGGATGCTTCAAGGGTATCCATTGCAGAGACCACAGTCCCCCTGGAAAAAGATATGAGTGTTCAGCTTGCGCAGACATTAAACCAGAAGTTCCTCTGGAAAGTGGGAATCAAGGAATTTTTTACCGGGGAAAATCGGTTTAAAACCGGGCTATATGAAGTTTTTCCATATTCACCTGGAAAAATTCCTGTGGTTTTTGTCCACGGTACCTTCAGCAATCCCATTGCCTGGGCCGGGATGTGTAATAGCCTGCTGGCGGATCCGATTATCCGTAATCGGTTTCATTTCTGGTTTTACCTGTATGACAGCAACCGGCCCGTGAACCTGTCTGCCCTGTACCTGCGAGGCGCCTTAAAGGAAAAGATCAAAGCCATTGATCCTGACGGACAAGATCCTTATCTGAATGAAATGGTGGTCATCGGTCACAGTCAGGGTGGTCTGCTGACCAGACTGACTGTGACAGATACGGAAGATAAAGTCATAAGGGCTGTTACAGGTAAGGGAATTGATGAACTGGGACTGTCGGAAGAACAGCGGCTAACCGTAGAAAAAACCGCTGTCTTTGAACCCTTGCCGTTTGTCAGGCGGGTGGTATTTATGTCAACGCCCCACAGGGGAAGTAAACTGGTATCCGGCTGGATTCAGAACCTGGTCAGAAAAGTGGTAACCGTGTCAGCTGAAACCCTGAAAATGACATCCGAGGTCATGGCCGCAATACCTGAGGAAAATATTCCTGAAGAATGGCGGTATGAAAGAAATTTTACCAGCATTGACGACATGTCGCCTGACAGTCCTGTTTTGATCGCCTTCAGCAAAATTCCCATGGCACCGGGTGTAAAAAGTCACTCCATAATCGGGGTATTGGATGAAGGAGACCCAACCCAAGGGTCTGACGGCGTGGTCACCTATCAAAGTGCCCATCTGGATGGTGTGGCTTCTGAATTCATCATTCAACCGGCCGGACATTCCACTCAACGACATCCCCTTGCCGTTGAAGAGGTGCGAAGAATTCTGCTTTTACACCTGGATGAAAATGACATCGGAACCAAATGAAATATTGTTTCGGTAAAAGAATAAGGAGAAAATCATGAAAACCAGAATCAAAATAGTTTTTTACCTTCGTGCTGTATTGCTCTGGACCGGTGGCGTATTTGCCGATCAGATAACGCTTAACAATGCCTTTGCTCGTTAAATAGGATGAGTATTCTACAAAAAACAGGTAAGCTTTTTATTGCCGGGATACCCATAATCGCTTTCGGTTGGGTCTTCTTGTTTTTGACTGTTTTGTTTGACCAATTCTTTATAGGCCGCTTCCTGGCACTCGCCTACCTGGTTTTAATAATATTGATATTATGGAAAATCCGTCCGTTTAAAAAAGCTGTTCTTTTTGAATACGCATTATTCGGGCTTGTTTTGATTGTCTGGTGTCTTCAATTTCCGTCAAACAATCGCCCATGGCAAAGGGATGTGGCCCTGTTGCCATGGGCCCAAATTAGCGGTCCTCAAATAACCATTCACAATATCCGTAACTGCAATTACCGCTCTGAAACAGATTATGACGTGTCCCATTATGATAAAACCGTGAATCTCAATGACCTGATATCAATAGACTTAATTCTTGTGGATTGGGGACTCGGTAAAATAGCACATACCATGTTTAGCTTTGGGTTCAAAGATGGCAGCTATCTATGCACTTCCATTGAGACCCGAAAAGAAATCGGAGAAAACTATTCTGCTGTAAAGGGGTTTTTCCGTACCTATGAATTGATTTACATCGTAGCGGATGAAAGGGATCTGATAAGGCTTCGGACCAATTTCAGAGAAGATGAAAACGTTTATCTTTATCCGTTGAATCTGGCAGACGACGATATCGGAAAACAAGTTTTTCTGGAGTATATCAACCGGATCAATGCACTGAAAAAAAATCCGGAGTGGTATAATGCTTTGACTGAAAATTGTATGACAAGCGCATTCCGTCTCATACGCAAACATGCGGTTCACAACAAATGGAATTGGAAGATATTCATGAACGGATATGCTGCTGAACTGGCCTATGATTATGGAATCGTTTACAACAAGATTCCCTTTGAACAATTAAGAAAAACAAGCCTAATAAATGCCGCAGCTAAATCATGTACAGACCTGGATAGATTTTCTGTTACAATCAGGGCTGCTTTACCAAAGTAACTTTTTTTTTGCAGGAGGGCAGAGCATTGAAATCAGCCTACCTTATCATAAATGGAAAAAAAGCAGGTCGTGCAGATATCCGGGATGCTGTTGCCGATCTTCGGAATGAGGGGTATGATCTCAAGGTCATCAGTGAAGTTTGTGAACCCTTTTCCAATGGTGAATATGTCATCTTGGTCCAGGGAACCTGGCTGGAGGCATCTTCTGATGTTCCTTCTCCAGTTAACCTTGACGGGGAGCCCATCAGGTCAGAAAAAATGAGGTTTGATGTACTGCCGGAAAAAATACGACTCGTCGCTCCAGCCAATTCCCCTTGCATCCTGTAAAAGATAAGACGTTCGCCGTTTAAACCTCAGCGGGACGGGCCATTGGAAAGCACGAGCTGTTTAGGCATGATTATTGATATATGTGAAGTAATGTTCACGCATTTTATAATTTCTGTCATTCAAAATGGAGAGACACTATGAATGCTTATTTATCGCGATTTTCATTGTTAATTGTATTTGCCTGTCTGATCTTTGCTCCATCTCTTTATGCGGGCCAGCAAAGTCAGGCAGGTGTTGATCCCAGAGCAGATCAGGTTATAAAGCAGATGAGCCGGTATCTGGATACCCTCGGGCAGTTTACAATACATCTAAAGAACACAGAAGACCGGTTGACTCCATCCGGCCGGAAGGTGCAATATGAATCCACCGTCGATGTCCTCGTCCGCAGGCCTGACCGACTCAGGGCCGATATAAAGGGTGATGACCGTCTACAGCAGTTTTTCTATGACGGGGAAAATTTGATTCTGTTCGGCAAGGACAAAGGACTGTACTCTGCAGCCCAGGCTCCGGACACTCTGGAGGCTGCCCTTGATATGGCCAGGGAGGAATACGGAATTGTCGTGCCTGCAGCAGATATGGTGGCAAACCATGCCTATGAAATTCTGATGGAAAACGTGACTTACGGGGAATATCTTGGCCTTCATACTGTCAGTGGAATTCCTTGCCATCATCTTCTGTTTTCCCAGGATGAGGTGGACTGGCAGCTATGGGTTGAAGACAGTAAGACCCCGGTGCCCAGAAAAATGGTTATTACAGAGAGGCTTGTGGCAGGAGGCCCTCAGTTTACTGCCCATTTTTTAAACTGGAACCTGTCTGCTGATCTGCCGGATGAATATTTCATCTTTCTCCCACCTGAGCTTGCAGAAAAAATTGAATTCGTGCCGGCTGAAACAGAAAACAATTAAGAAAGGAAGGTGATAATGAGGCTTCCCATTGGTCGTTTAAGTCTGTTGTGCCGTTGTCGGATCATTTTTCTATCATTGGTTTTTTGGGTAATGTCCTGGTTTCCTCTCCCGCTTTTTTTTCAACTCCAGGATACGGAGGCAGTGGTTGTCAGGCGTACACCAGCGAAAACTCATAGGGTGGTCAGGCAGACCACCAGAAGAACCGTCCGGAGGGTTAAAGTGGGAACACGTATCAGTGTTCTTCCCAGGGGTTGTACAACCATCAGAAAATCCGGACGGGTATATTATCTCTGCGACGGCGCTTATTACCTTCCCTATTATGAGGGAACCACACTTGTTTATGTGGTTGTGGATGCGCCCTGAGACGGTTTAGAAATGGCCCCAAGTATTCACTGAATTGCTAAATTTAGAAAACTACACCCTGACTAATAATAGAAAAACAGAGGCTGCACAATTGAATTCTGGGTACCCGTTCAAGGAGTTAAATAGGAAAAGACGTTCAGAACAATTATAGATCGGACAATTGGGGACAGTCGTGAATATATAAAGGAAAAAAATTGCAAAGAAAGTTCTCCTCTTTCCCTGCCGTACTTAAATTCGACCGGCAGGGAAAGATGGTTTTTATAGCATGTTACTTAAGCTGCTTTTTTTCCCATAGTTTCCTTTGTTCTGGCAACTTCAGGGCTTTCAATATATTCGTCAAAGGTCATGAGTCTGTCAATGACCCCATGGGGCGTAAGTTCGATAATACGGTTCACCACAGTATTGACAAACTCATGGTCATGAGAGGTGAACAGCATAACTTCCTTGAAGTTGATCAGGCTGTTATTCAATGCGGTAATGGACTCCAGATCCAGATGGTTGGTGGGCTCATCCATAACCAGGAC
>PIVQ01001140.1 GCA_003354055.1 Desulfobacteraceae bacterium
AACAGATTCAACCATCTGCCCACATTGAAAATCGATTCAAGTGAAAAGATCCCCTTTACCTATAAGGGCAAAAAATATTACGGCGTCAAAGGCGACACCGTTGCAACCGCCATGTATGCCAACGGCGTCCGCATCTATGCAAGAAGCTTGAAGTACCATCGCCCCAGAGGGTTCTACTCCATGGACGGCGAGTGCTCCAACACCATGATGGAAGTGGACGGCATTCCCAATGTCAGAAGTGAAACCACACAGCTTGCACCCAACATGGAAATCAAAGAGCAGAATGTAAAAGGCTCTGCTGAAAATGACATGATGGCTTTCATGGACAAGATGAGCTTTGCCATGCCGGCCGGGTTCTACTACGATGTCATGCACAAGCCTGCCAAAATCTGGCCCCTTGCCCAGAAGCAGATCAGAAAAGCTGCCGGTATTGGTAAACTGGATCCCAACTTTGTGATGCCCGGCAAATATGACGAAATCTATCCCACCTGCGATGTCTGCGTTATCGGCGGCGGTCCTGCCGGTATGCTGGCTGCATTGGCTGCTGCGCAAAAAGGCCTCCGGGTCATCCTCATGGAACAAAGACCTCATCTGGGCGGCAACTTTGAATATAGATCGGCTGAATACATCGATCGCCAGACCTTTAATGAAAGAGCTGAGCAGCTTGCCAACGAAGTTAATGCCACTGATAATATCAGGGTGTTTGTTCACACCGCCAACGTAGGTGTATACAACAACAACCTGGTAACCGGTTTCCAGATCGGTAAAGAGGGCGATGTTTTCAACGAACGCTACGTTGAAATTCGCGCCAATTCAGTTGTTGTGGCCACCGGCTGCATCGAAAGACCCCTGCTTTTTGAAAATAATGAGCGCCCGGGTGTCATGCAGGCAGGAACTGCCCTTCGTCTGGCCAATACCTACGGTCTTCTGCCCGGTAAAACCGGTGTCTTCTCCATCGGTCACGACCTGGGGCTGGAAGCGGCTGTTGCACTTTTTGACCTTGGGATGGCCATCCCGATCATTGCCGATATCCGTGAAGACGGTCAGGATCCGGCCCTCCTTAAACAGGTTCTGGACAGAAAGATCACTATCCTTAAAGGCTGGGTGGCAACTGACGCCATCGGCAGAAAACAGGTCAAACAGGTTACCATCAAGAGTGTGGACGGAACCGTTGAAAAAACTCTGGACTGTGACGTCCTGGTCGCATCTGCCGGATTTACCCCCCTGACAGGACCTCTTGTGGTCAATCAGGCCAAACTGAAATACGACAACCATACCAACTTCTTCCTGCCCACGGATGTGCCCGCAAAAATGCACCCTGCAGGTCGACTTCTGGGATTTGAAAACGGATTGTCCATTGAAGCTTCCGGCCGTCTGGCAGGGCTTCAGGCTGCCTTTGACTGTGAAAACTGTGCCATTGCCGATCTGGGCGATGCTAAAAAAGCACTGGAAGATCTTCCCGGGCCCGCTCGCGGAACCAAGCTGATTACAGCCCCTGTCAAAGGGAAGAAGAGCTTTATCTGCTTTGATGAAGATACCACCATTAAAAACATCAAACAGTCCATTGATAAAGGTTTCGACGTTCCCGAGCTGATCAAACGCTTCTCCGGCGCAGGTCTCGGACCTGGCCAGGGCGGTATCCCGGGACACAACCTGCCCCTGTATACGGCTAAATACCAGGCACTGCCTGATATTAAAATCAGACCGACCACGGTACGTCCGCCCCTGGTACCCACCATGATTTCCACCTATGCCGGTACCAACCACAACATGTTCAAGATTACGCCCATGGATGAGATGCAGCGCAAAGACGGCGGTATCTTTCGGAA
>PIVQ01001141.1 GCA_003354055.1 Desulfobacteraceae bacterium
ACCTCAGTGCAGGTGGACATGGGGCCGCCGGAACTTACTCCGGCCAATATTCCCTTTGTCTGCGATAAAGAAAAGGCTCTGGAAGAGGTCGTGGAAACCGATCAGGGCCCTGTGGCCGTAACCACAGTATCCATGGGAAATCCCCATGCCGTGACTTTTGTGGATGATCTTTCCGGGATCAATGTGAAAAAAACAGGCCGTGCCGTGGAAACCCATGAACGCTTTCCTGAAAAAACCAATGTGGAGTTCATCCAGGTACTGTCAGACTCGGAACTGAATATGAAGGTCTGGGAGCGGGGGGCCGGTATAACACTTGCCTGCGGTACAGGTGCCTGTGCCAGCCTTGTGGCTGCCCATCTTACCGGCAGGACAGGAAATAAGGCCGTGATTCACCTGGACGGCGGTGACCTTACAATTTACTGGGACAAAGAGACCAACCATATTTTTAAAACAGGGCCTGCCTGTCTGGCCTTTGAAGGCCATATTACTATTTAGATCTAAGATTTAAACGCCGCGGGATAATGATATTCAGAAACTCGTCACAGAGGTCCGGGGAAAAATTTTTAGAATATTCGTTCATGAATCCATGGAGCCCGTCCGCCTTGGAAATGGTCAGCCCGGGCGTGGATCCTAAATTCTCAATTAAGTCATCCACATTAAAATGGGACTCGGTATCGGGGAAGATCAACTCAATATCAAACCCGGGAGATATGCCGGTATGGTACCGGATCTGCGAGCCGTAGAATCCGATGCCCCGGATTTTTCCAGGTTTTTTTACCTTACCCGAAAAATGCCAGATCGCTGATGCGCCTGCACTGAAGCCCAGCAGTGTAACAGGACCTTTTACCGTTATCAGGCGTTTTTTGATAATATCACTGTATCCTGGGATATCCAGGTTAGTGGTGAAATAGTCATAGGCCTGATTTTCCTGCTTAAAAAAACGTTTTTCACCGTATGGATCAATAATATCGATGGATGCATTAACGACAGTTTCACTAAGCCGGCATGCCAGCCGCTGGGTCAGACGGGTCAGGGCCGGGGTGTGGCCGAATATGTCAGGTACAATAATTATCTTCATGGGAGCGGTTCCGAATTCAGAAGGACAGTCCATAGTTAAATTCAGGACTGTCCTAAAGAATACGTCTATTTTTTCAAAATCAGGGCGTCCGAAGCAAGTGATGCCACAGTATCCACCTTCATACCCAATTTAAAATGATTGGACAATTCTCCCAGCTGTCTGTGGCAGGAGAGGCAGGCCGTGGCAATGTGTTCAAGCCCTGTGGCCTTCATCTGATCTGCCTTGGGTTTACCGGTGATCATCCGTTTCTTTTTGGAGCCGGAATCCTGGAGGATACCGCCCCCGCCGCCGCAGCAGACCCCGTCTTCCCTGTTGGGGGTGAGTTCCACTACCCCTTCGCAGCAAAGGGAGAGCAGTTCTCTTGGGGCATCATACCCGCCAGATTTGCGTGCAATATTACAGGGATCATGGTAGGCGATTTTATAGGGATGAACTAAAGGATCAAACTTAAGAATCCCTTTCTTCGCGTACTCCACAGTAAGTTCGGGAATGCTCATGACGGAAAATTTAGGTTTCCTGCCGATAATCTGAGGCAGAATATGTTTGAGTACGTGGTAGCCGTGGCCGCACTCACTTAAGACCAGAGTTTCTATCCCTAATTGTTCAGCCGGCTCCACCACCATCAGGGCAATGCGTTCGGCAATATCATCCTTGCCCACAAAGTATCCCCAGTTGGTCACATCCGTATGATAGGAGGACATGGTCCAGCTTTCTCCCGTGGCATAAAATAGCTTTGCCATGGCGGTCAG
>PIVQ01000349.1 GCA_003354055.1 Desulfobacteraceae bacterium
ATGTACCGGAGAACCTGAATTTACACCGATTTCCGGCACTCAGCTTTTATACATGAGCAATACGGATTCTGATGTCCTCATGGAGATTAAAAGCCAGAAGTACTACGTGCTCCTGTCCGGCCGCTGGTTTGCTTCAAAGTCCATGGAAGGTCCCTGGACCTATGCGGCTGCGGACAAGCTGCCGGCTGATTTTTCCAAAATCCCTGAAGAATCCGAGATGGGCACAGTGCTTTACGCGGTGCCTGAAACAGAGGTGGCCAAGGCGGCTGTGGCTGATGCCACCATCCCCCAGACCGCTGTAATAAACAGGAAAACGGCTTCTCTGGATGTTGTCTATGACGGTAATCCAAAATTTGAGAAAATAAAGAATACAAAAATGAGCTACGCGGTGAATACAACCACACCGGTGGTTCTTGCCGAAAAAAAGTACTATGCCTGTGACAACGGGGTCTGGTTTGTTTCGTCCAAAGAAAAGGGACCGTGGGAGGTCGCGGTGTCTATTCCCCAGGTCATTTATACCATTCCCCCTGAATGTCCCATTTATCATGTCACCTTTGTCCGTATTTACAGGGTAACAGAAGATGAGGTCATCATGGGATATACGGCCGGTTATACCCATACCTATGTATACAACAACACGGTAGTGTATGGCTCCGGTTACTATTATCCGGGGTATTGCGGACACTACTGCTATCCCTGCCACTCCACCTGGGGATTCCATGTCCGGTATAATCCCTGGTCGGGCTGGGGATTTGGCTTCAGTTATTCCAGCGGACCTTTCCGGTTCACCATAGGTTTCGGCGGATGGTACAGAGGGGGCTGGTGGGGACCGGGCAGGTACAGAGGATACAAGCGGGGATACCGTCACGGATATCGCCGGGGCCGGACCGCCGGGTACCGGGCAGGTTACAGGCAGGGCCAGAGAAATTCATCCCGGCAGAACCTGTACAAATCACAGGGAAACAAGGCCCGTGTAAAATCCAGTGCGCCTTCAAAACAGAACATGACAAAAGCTGCAGGAAAATCCAACCGCTCCAATAATATTTATGCAGATAAAAACGGGGATATCCATAGAAAGACACCGGATGGCTGGGAAAAAAAGACTTCAGAGGGGTGGCAAAAGGAAAACGGATCCGGGCAGGGAAATCGGCCTGATCAGGGAACCGCAATGAAGAACAAGGCAGACAGTTCCGGACGCAAAGTGGAAAATAAACCTGCCTCAAACCAGCGGGTTGACCGTAATCAGTCCCGACAGCAATTGGAAAAAAGCCATAAAAGCCGGCAGAGGGGAAATCAGCAGAGCAGAAAGTTCAAGCAGACCCGGGGCGGCGGCGGTCGGAGAGGCGGTGGTTCCAGGAGATGATATATAGAAGAAATTTATAATAAGGATCCTGGCTTATTACAGATCATATGGATGACAATAAATTTTCCCGCTGGGGGTTTATGAAAATGATGGCAGGGGTTTCCCTTGCCTCGGCCGGAGCCGTGGTAGCTCCCGTTCTTACCCCTGGGGATTCAATGGCAGCTCCCTTGATCCTGAAGGGGAACGATTGGTCAAGGCTGTGGAAGACCATTCCTTTGATGTGATTATCAACAACATGTCAGCCTTTAAGACCCGGGGGAAAATCAACGGCAATGACGGGACTGCCCGTATTCTTAAGCTTCACCCCAGTACATTACGGTTCAGAATCAAGAAACTGGGGCTGGTGATTGAGCGGAGTCCTTCACAGGTGTGAAATTAACATGACCGCCCTTTGCTATTTTGGCCTGCGTCCAGGAATAAACATTGGCGTCTTCAACCTGTACTCGATGTAATCGTCACCGAGACGCTTAACGAGTTCAGGTTCCTCAATATGCTTCAACTCCCACACATTCAATAAAACGTACAAAGGGGTGAACAACAGGACCAGCGAGATTGAATTGAGGCCAAAGCCAATGCCGAACAAGAACAGGAACACCCCCGTCAGCATGGGATTCCGGGCATACCGATAGGGCCCGGTACAGACCAGTTTCGGTGGCGGATTGAACGGTACGGGCGTGCCCTTCACCTTCAGGAAGTGAAACGCCGACCAACCTGTGACGATGATTCCCAAAGCGACGGTTGGTACAGCAACCGGAAGTCTTGCGGCTTCGGGCAGGAGATCAGGCAAGCCCAACAGCCTGTCAACGAGAATTGCAGCCAGCACAAAAAAGGCAGTGAACACACCAAAGATCACTACCCCAATCGGGGTTAGCAACGTCCTGGTTTTCTTTGTACCGGTGGCAGCCCTGTGCAGAAGATTGATCCAGCTCTGTCGAATTTTCATATATGTATCCCTCATTTCGGGGTAGGAGTGTCAGGTTTACGCCGCGGCGCGCTCATCAAAAACAAAGAGATCCATACACAGACACTGAAATAGGCACTATGCCATAAGACAAACCCGAAGCTCCAGTCATTGTAGTCATGGGTGACGTTGACCACATTGAACGCATCGGAAACGGCGCTAAAGCCAGATTTAATTTCGGGAATACCTGTTTCAATCTGTTGAAATGCGCTGACCCAATATTCCGTCGGCAAGTGGTAAACCAGCCCGTAACTGCAGTAAATGACGCACCAGCTGATATTCACGACAGCGAAAGACTTTAACATTCCCAGGCTGCCCGAAGAGGTCGTACCACCCAGGGTAAAAACCCTACGACACTGAAGATAGGCCAAAGGCAGGATCGAAAAAAAGCCGACGCTCCACAATGTCTCTTCAATGGCAAACGCCAGCCGACTTTTGGTTATCAGACCAGCCGTGGCAAAAAACTGGGCAACAAAAATACAGGCGATCAGTACATAGGGTGATTTGGTATGAATAAATGCCGCCAAAGGGTTCGAAGGCAAGTCCCGTCCAGGCAAATCTTTATTAAAGCGCAGCATGGCAAAGGCGATCAGACCGCTAAAACTCAGTTCCGCACACCAGGCAAACAACCGTATCAGCAGGGAGCTATTGAGCACCGTATCAAACCAGGCATATTGATACAGATAGCGGGAGACAAATATCGCTCGATAGCATGCGACCACAGTAAACACCAGCCCCATAATCCGCATCCATTTAACATAGGCGCTTTGTGCATCAGGCGCTTGCATTGACTGCCGGTAGAAGTAAGTACAGGCCGCGACCTGTGCAATATTTATGACAACCATAGAATACCACCAAGGCCACGACCAGTCAGTTGCCGGAATAGTGATCATATATATTTTCTCCTGTGCATATCGGCTGAGCTGAGAGATGTGCCAGTTATGGCGCATCCTTCTCCAGCGGATTGTTATATGACAATTTTAATTATTACGAACATAAATATAAACAATAACAAATTGATAATGATTGAATATTTACAGTAAGCTATCACCTTCATTGTGTTTGCTGCAGCCCGACTGCCTGTATCTATAGACAATTTGTTCAGGTCTTGTTCAATTGAAAATGCAGCTACTGGATTTAAGAATAAATCCGATAGTTTTCTTCTTCCACTCCTATATAGAACCCAAGGACCATAGAAAAAATGACAGAATACATAGCCGACTAAGACGGAAAGTATTAAAAGTACTGCAGCTATATAGGCTACCGTCAGAAAAATATTCGTTATCATATCATTATCTTTTCATAAATAATTGACCGGACCCGGATAGTTGGGAGATACGCATGAAATTGCGACATTTGATCATGAGCTGACCCCCATTTTTTGTTTTGAAAAGCAAATTCAATCATCAAAAAATCATTACTGGTCTAAAAATGCAAGTATAGATTTGATATCTCGGAAAATGGTTCTGTTTTCCTGGAGACTTTTTTAAATTTTACAAATTGCAAACCCGGAGGACCAGGCAGCCGTTGGCGTGGAGGCCCGGAGCTGCGTGATATTTTTCGGGCGTCATGGACTGGATTTCCGCTACCCCGCCGACTAGGAAAGTCGGCGGGGTAGCGCGGAGGGTCCCGCGGCTCCGGCTGCCGGGTTCATACCGAAAAATCCAGCATACAGGACATCTGCTAAATTTTATAGTGCATCACTGCAGGTAAAACAGGGTCAGGGTCTCTGCATAGCAGGCTGGTTTTTTACCGTCTTCTATTTCAACGGTGTGAATGGCGGTGGTCAGGATCCGGTACCGATGGCTACTGCGGGTGTATTTCCGGAGGCTTTATGGTTCTTTCCATGAAATACGGCTATCAGGATCCGGGCCACCCTGAAAAACTGGGTAACCTCATCGCCAAAAACCGACAATTACACGATGCATTTAAAAATCTGCACGGCCACGTCAACTGCCGGGACTTGATACAACTTGACGTTTTCACCGAAGAGGGAATAACAGAATTTATGGATAAAAACATCAAGGAAACTTTTTGTGCCAATCTGGTTTCCGATACTGTAGACATTCTGGAATCCATTATGAGGTAAGCCTGTTATTGCTGATGTACCAACACCGCTATCGCTGAAAATAAATAAGACGATCACTTTAAACCATGACTTCCATTGGGCGGAAGAAACCAATGATGCCCTTTCAACCAGAGGGAACTTTGGGCCTCCGTTACTTTGCGGAGGCGACCGCCCCGGGTGTCAGACCAGAAAACAAAGAATTAAGCCGAGCCTGGTCAACACGGTTTTTCTTCTGCACTTCCTGAATGGATTTAACGATCCTCAACACCTCAAAATGAGTGCAGTTACCGGATCCAGAGCAGGTTTCGCAATTAAAACAGGTATGCAGCTGCAGACGGGAAAATATGCTCGCGGTATTGGAAAAATCCATGATCACAGCCTGGGCCGTATCATTTCCATAGGCCGCACTCAGGGCTTTCTCGATAACCGGGTCGGACTTTTCATCGGCCTTCATCCGGACGTAATCCCGCATGGCAAGATGAATGACTTCCGGCTTTGGTAACATGGGATCAGGATACTCGATAAAATGATCAATGTAATAAAAGGCTTTTTCATAATTCTTCAGGCGGAGAAACAGCAGCAGCATGAAAATATCGGCCGGCATGTTATCCAGTACCGTGGGGAAAGTGCGGATCTTGTTTCCGACCGGACCGTAGGTCTGGGGCAGGACATCAGTATTTGCAGAGTGAAGAATCCGGGCTGCAGCCGCCAGCGCGTCTGTATTATCCGTTCCCAGGTTGTGCAGGACGGGCAAATATTTCTCGATCTGAAGCATGGATGCCAAAGTTGTCCCGTCAAACCCGAATTTCCCTTCACTCATCCCAGGGATGTAGACCAGGTACGAGGGAAAGCCCAGGAAAGACACATCCCGGATTAATACCTCATGTCCCAGCTCTTTCACAAGGCTGACAGCGGTCAGGAAATCTGTTTTATCATCCGGACCTTCAGGAAAGGGAAAGCCCTGGAACGGATAAGTGGGCTCCGGATCAAAAATGCTGTTGGGCCAGGCGCCGGTTCCGGTATACAGATTCCTGAAGAAATGACTTCCCTTCATCTGGGCTCTGGATCGCCCGTCCACGGAACCAAACGGATCCCTGTGAAGGTGCAGGGGGGTGAAGTGAATATTTGCACCGCCCTGGTACATTTCCGACAGGCAGCGTTCAACCGCAAGGGCGGGAGAGGGATCTGATCCGAGGTTAAAGGTGTATTGGCCGTTTCTAGTATCCATCACAAGCACCCCCATCACCGGCAATCCTTTCCCGAGGGAACAGTCCTTGATGAGAATATTATACTGGTATTTTTGCTCCAGGTGACGGACCATCTGGAATACATTGGTCTGCCCAAATACTTCGAGAGGGATAGTCGGCGGGCTGATTTCATCCCGATATATGGCATGGACCGCATACCGTTCAAATACCTCGCAAATTCCGTGAAGCAATGCTTCTTCAGGGGTATTGCCGGCACACATACCATTGCTCACAGAGGCCCTGTAAATCAACTCCAGAGGCATATGCTGAACCTCATTTTTGGTCCAGTTATAGAAAGGCACGCCCAACACTTCCCCCTGGCAGGTATCATTCAGCAGTTCACTAATCTCGCCCAAATTATCATTTTTAAAAATATGACGAAAAACTTCCGGGTTAGCTTCAATAAAACTATCCGCAGCCATCCACTGCTCATCCGGTCCGAAAATAAAGTCAAGTTCCAGCTTGTTTTTAGCCAAAGTGTCCTTGTAGAGGCTTTTCTCGGGTAGCCGCTCCAGAAAAGGCGTGGTTGCCGTTTTTAAAGGAAACAGGCTGGCATAGGAGGTCGTAAAAAGGACGTTGTTCTGCAATCTTTCCATCAGTTCGGCATAGGCACTGGCCAGGCTGTATTTAGGAGACAGCCCCTTACCGTAAAATCCAACCTGCAATTCACCGATGGGGGTATCGCTCAAGAAAAGACCGCAGGAATGAAAAAAATCAGTGGGCGGATAAGGATACTCAGCGGTAAAAAGGCCGCAGTCCATAAAGAGATGTCGCAACCTTGTTATGGTTGTGAAGGGATCCACTTGTTTGTAAGGTTTTTGGCTTGGAAGTACGGATGCCTGATAGGTAGAACCTGAGTTGTTCATACGCCTCCTTTTAGGATGAAGTCAATATGATATTGAATATTGGACGTACGGTATAATGATTCGTGATTCAGGGCAAGGGGTAATGATGATTCGGGATGGTCACCAAGATCAGGTTTTTCTTAATCCAAGGCCTGAGATGATTGTTCAGAAAGATTTCCCTGTGTTTGAGGCCGAAATGATCCATCATTTCCTTAATAGTTAGCGGATGCCGACAATATGCCAACAGGTTTAACTTGTCCGGTACTTGTCCGGTCAGGGATTTTTTGCATTTAACACATCACAATTTCATAGAGTCCCTGCACCGAACAACCCTACCAGTTTGAACCTTAAAAAGGATAGCATCCTTCTTAGTAAAATGGGGTGAAAATAGATGGAAGAAAATTTGCAATAAAGCCTGGATTTGCTGAGGGCCTGGGTGGATTTGAACCACCGACCTCACCCAAATTATAATCAGGCCAGGCGTGCGCTCTAACCAACTGAGTTGCAGGCACCCGCATAAAGACAGGGTATGTATATAAAAAAAGCCCTGACCGTTGAAAATCAACGATTAGGGCTAATTTGAAAATATGGTGGGCCTGGGTGGATTCGAACCACCGACCTCACGCTTATCAGGCGTGCGCTCTAACCAACTGAGCTACAGGCCCCCGCTCATGAAGCTTTTTCACCTCATCTGCTGCGTTACAGGCCGTTTGCGGTAGGAAGACTACAGCTTCACGTCCTGTGCCTTACACCTGAGGCCAAAACCCTTCATGAAACTAAAGGGTATATAAAAAAAGCCCTGACCCTAAAATTTCAGGATCAGGGCTTTTTGAAGAATAACCCGGCGGCGTTCTACTCTCCCACACAGTCTCCCATGCAGTACCATCGACGCTAAGGCGCTTAACTTCCGTGTTCGAGATGGGTACGGGTGTGGCCACCT
>PIVQ01000350.1 GCA_003354055.1 Desulfobacteraceae bacterium
CGGCATGGTCGCCAAAGAAAAACTCGAGGAGACCCTCAAAGGCGTCCTTTAAGGAGACTATAATGACAGATTATGATCTGGTAATTATCGGTGCCGGTCCTGCCGGTTTAACCGCCGGTATTTACGCTGCCCGTGCCAGGATGAAGGTGCTTCTTCTGGAAAAAGCCGTGCCCGGCGGACAAATTATCGTCACGGACTGGATTGAAAATTATCCAGGATTTCCCGAAGGCATCAGCGGCTACGACCTGGCTGAAAAAATGAAAAAACAGGCCGAAGACTTAGGGCTTGAAATGGAAACGGCCGAGGTCCGGTCTTTAAACCTGACAGCCGAGACCAAAGAAATTGTTCTGAAAAAACGAATAGTCAAAACCAAGGCTATCATCATTGCCTCAGGCGCCTCCCCCAGAAAACTGGGCATTGGTGAAGACAAATTCATGGGCAAGGGTATCTCTTTTTGTGCCACCTGTGACGCACCTTTTTTCAGAGACAAAACCGTTGTGGCCATTGGCGGTGGGGACACCGCTGTCCAGGAAGCCATTTTTCTGACCAAATTTGCCAAAAAAGTGTATCTGGTTCACCGCAGGGATGAGTTACGGGCCACGAAGATCCTTCAGGAAAGAGCATTTGCCAACGATAAAATCGAATTTGTATGGGACACGGTGGCAACCGGTGTCGACGGCTTTTTCGGCATTGAAGGGGTGAATGTCAAAAATGTCAAAACCAATGAAACATCCACGATCAAGGCCGACGGATGCTTTCTCTGGGTCGGAATATTGCCAAATACCGAATTTGTAAAAGAGACTGTGGACACTGACGACGGTGGATTTATCATTGCCGATGCCAAAATGCAGACCAATGTCCCCGGTGTATTTGCTGTCGGTGATGTCAGAGACACCCCCCTGCGTCAGGTTTCCACTGCAGTTGGCGACGGTGCCATTGCTGCGGTTTCCGCTGAACATTATATTGAGAATTTATAAAATGAAAAAATTCCTTATCTTTGGGATCCTAATTGTCTTTCTTACCGGATGTTCTATTTTTGAAGAATCTTCCCAGATGAATAAAACAGCGCAGCAACTGGCTGCTGAAGGCGCTGCAGCCTTTATGAATGAGGACTATGAAGAGGCGGTTAAAGCCTATACCGATCTTAAAGATTGGTACCCGTTCAGCAAATTTGCCATCCTGGCAGAGCTCAAGATTGCCGATGCCCATTTTCACCTGGAAGCATATGATGAGGCTGTTGTGGCCTATGAAAGCTTTGAGCAGATGCATCCCAGAAATGAGGCGGTGCCCTATGTGATAAATCAGATCGGTATGTCCTGGTACAAGCAGATTGATACGGTTGACCGGGATCCAAGTCCTGCTAAAAACGCCATGGCCCAGTTCATGCGCCTGCTAAAGCAGTTTCCGGACAGTGAATTTGGAGAGGAAGCCGTCGCCTATATTGAAGCCTGTATTGACAATATTGCCGGTCACGAACTCTATGTGGCAAACTATTATAATAAAACAAAAGAATATACCGCTGCCCTGAAACGGTATGAGTATATTGTTGAATTTTATCCGGGTACGGAGCAGAGTGAAGTTGCCATGGACAAAATTCCACAGGTGACCAAACTCGTAAATAAAGTTGATAAAGAATAAAAAAAATAATTCCCCTTTACTTTTTATGTAAACCAATGTATTTATTTCGGGTTATTATTTTGATAATGCATTTTTCGTTAGGAGTATAAAGATGTCAAAAGAATGTGCAATTTGCGGTAAGAAACCAATGGTCGGCAACAACGTCAGCCATGCCCATAATCTGAATAAAAGAAAATTCAACCCTAACCTTCAGAGAGTCCGCGCTGTGATTAAAGAGGGTTGTGTCAGGAAGATTGATGTATGTACCAGTTGTATCAAGGCAGGCAAAGTCACTAAATCCGCCTAAATACCTTCTGACGGGCTGCACGGTCGGGGCAAAAACTGACAAAATTTTGTAAACAACATTGAGTTCCGGTATTTGTATTAAAATACCGGAACTTTTGTTGTTTGCCTGACTGGTCAGAATCTGTCTACAATATTTTTGATGCCAGTTCTGCCAGTTCTGATCGTTCTCCTTTTTCAAGGTTGATGTGGGCGTAGAGTTTCTGGCCTTTCATCTTTTCTATGATATAGGCCAGGCCGTTTGTCTGGCTGTCCAGATAGGGATGGTCAATCTGGAAAATGTCCCCGGTAAAGATAATCTTTGTCCCCTCACCAGCACGGGTGATAATGGTTTTTACCTCATGGGGAGTCAGATTCTGGGCCTCATCCACAATAAAGAAAACCCTGACAATAGATCGGCCCCGGATATAAGAAATCGGGGTGATTACAATTTTTTCCTCTTCGATAAGCTCCTTAATCTTTTTCCCGCTTGAATTATTTTCGCTAAAATGATTCTGGATAACGGACAGATTGTCATACAGGGGCTGCATATAGGGATCCAGTTTGGAAGCCACATCTCCGGGTAAAAATCCCAAGTCCTTATTGCTCAACGGAACCACAGGCCTGGCTATGAAAATCTGACGGTAAAATTGTTTTTTGGCCAGGGCAGCTGCCAGGGCCAGCAGGGTTTTGCCGGTACCGGCTTTACCGGAAACGGTAACCAGTGAAATATCCGGGTTGAGCATAGCATTCAGGGCAAAGGTCTGCTCAGAATTTCTAGGCTTTATCCCGTAGCAGATTCTTGGCTGAATCAGTCTCACGGTCTGGCTCCCGCCGTCAAAAAACGCCAATGCGGACTTGGACCCGTTTTTCAGTATGACGTTTTCGTTGGCATAAAACTCCTGATCTGTTCCCAAACGGTCGATGGACGCGTCATAGGGTTTTTGGTAAAGATCGTCAAATACATCTGAAGTAATATTTTCAACTACTTTCAGACCCGTATACATGTCTGAAATATCTTTCACAAACTTTGAATTATAATTTTCTGTTTTCAGACCGATGGACCTGGCCTTTAGACGAAGATTCACATCCTTGGTTACAAAAATAACATTCTTGAACTTATGTTTCTTGGCAATGGAATAGGCGATATTCAATATCCGGATATCCGGAGTAATCTCGTAAAAATTGTCTTTGATAATAGGGCTCAGACTGGTATCCAGACGTATGGAAATACTGCCATCACCACTATCAATTGGCACACCGCCGTTAAGCATTTTGTCGCTGGATAATGCATCCAGAGTTCTTAAAAAATCCCGGGCATTGCAATTAATGACATTGTTCCCCTTCTTGAATTTGTCCAGCTCCTCAATCACCGTTATGGGGATATAGATGTCATTGTCCTTGAACTGGTGAATACAAGCACTGTCATGAAGAATTACGTTGGTGTCCAGAATAAAGATTTTTTTCATATAGATCTCCGCTTTAAATTGCCGATATCTAAATCATAGAAGACTATGACTTCAAAGTAAAGGTTGACGGGGTTTTTTAAAGATATCTGAGCTTTTGAATCAGACGGTCCGGCGGGATAGCCGGCGGGGTGTTTGGCAGGGTACTCGGCGGGAATTGGTAAAAGGCTGCTGTTTACCATAAATCATCCAGTTGTAGCATTTGTCACAAATGCTTTTGGTGTTAAAATTCAGGTCTTAAGTGTGGCAATTGGACCCGGCCACCCTAACCATATGTTATTTTTTCCCGGTTGTCTATAGAATTTTAAACAACAATTGTAAGTATGATGAGGGATGCCCAAAAAGCGAGAACGGCGAGAACCGCTCGATCAGCGAGAGCAGCAGGTGGAGAACCTTCGGTTGACAGATTATAAGCAGGTGTTGCTGGGCAAAAATATTTGGTGCGCTTCGCGCTACCTTAACTGTTCTCGCGGCTCTCGCTGTTCCAGCGGTTCTCGCTATTCTACATAGATACCCAAATTTATAATTGCTGATTTTTAAAGAAGGGTTACTATGAATTGATAAGAAAGGCTTTTTTAATCGACCCTGACCACCCGTTTTACGTCGGTGACCTTTTTTACCCGGCGGATTTCAGACATGATTTTTCTAAGCTGTTCAGAGCTTTCCACCATGATGGTAAAATAGAAAAAACCGATACCGTCATCCGTGGTTTCGCTCTGGGCATTTAAAATATTGATCCGGGATTTACTGATAACCGCTGCGATGTCTGCCAGAAGGCCGTGGCGGTCATCGGTTTTGATCCGGATGGAGGCGGGATAGGATTCGGTGAGTCCCTGGCTCCACTGAACCTCTATTTTGCGTTCGGGGCTCATCTTCATGACATTAACGCAATTTTTTCTATGAATGGTAACTCCCTGGCCCTGGGTGATATAACCGGTAATGGGGTCGCCAGGCAAAGGACTGCAGCATTTTGAAAATCTTACCAGGATGTCGTTGAGCCCTTTGACAATGATCCCGTTATCTGTTTTCCCGGTATTCCGGCTGACTATCTTGTTCAGATCGGCCTGTTCAATCTCTTCCCGCTGATCCTTTTCAAGATCCGGCAGAACTCTGTTGAGTACCTGGAGGGCGGTGAGTTTGCCAAAACCCACATGGGCAATAAGATCATCCACACTCTTAAATCCGTAGGAGTCGGCAACCGTTCCGATTTCTCCGGATTTGATCAGAGCGTTGAAGTTCTGATTCCGTTTCCTGAAGACCTTTTCGCACATTTCCTTGCCCAGGGAATAGCTTCGTTCCCGCTCCCTGGCATTGATATAGGCCCGGATCTTGTTCCTGGCCTTTACGGTTTTGACAAAGTTCAGCCAGTCTCGGCTGGGTTTGTGGCCCTTTGTGGTGAGAATTTCCACTGTATTCCCGGTCTTGAGTTCATGGGATAGGGGCACCAGCTTACCATTGACCTTGGCACCGGTACATTTAGCTCCCACCTCGGTATGAATCCTATAGGCAAAGTCCACAGGCGTTGCCTTTTTGGGAAGCGTCTTGATTTCACCCTGGGGGGTAAACACATAGATTTCACCCGGGTAAAGATCGATACGGACATTCTCCAGAAATTCATCCGGATCATTGTAGTTTTCCTGATTTTCCACCAGATTTCGAATCCAGGCAAACAGCTCTCCTGTATTTTCATCTATCTTGGCCCCCTCTTTATAGGACCAGTGGGCGGCGATGCCGGATTCGGCAATCCGATCCATATCATGAGTACGAATCTGAATCTCAACCCGTTCCCCCTTTGGCCCTACCACTGTGGTATGGATGGACTGATACATATTGGGCTTGGGATTACCGATATAATCTTTGATCTTATAATAAATCGGCTTCCACATGGAGTGGATGGCGCCCATGGCTGCATAGCATAGGGGTACCGTGTCCAGAATGATCCTGAAGGCAATGACGTCATAGACTTCATCAAATTCAAGGCTCTGGGAGATCATCTTCTGGTAGATACTGTAATGGGCCTTGTACCGGCCCTTGATGTCACAGGGCAGTTCCATTTCCTCCATCTTGTAGTGGAGCGAGGTGGACACCTCCTTGATATAGTCCTCTTTTTCATCTTTGGCCCGGTCAACCAGGGCCTCGATGCGGTCGTGCTCTTCCCTGAGCGTATAGTAAAAGGCAATTTCTTCCAATTCATGTTTGATCCAGAAGATGCCCAGACGTGCGGCAATAGGGGCATAGATATCCAGGGTTTCCTGGGCAATTGCAGCCTGCTTTTCAGGTTTGCGGTGATATTTCAGGGTCCGCATGTTATGAATCCGGTCAGCCAGTTTGATCAATACCACCCGGATATCATCGGCCATAGCCAGGATCATTTTTCTCAGGGATTCAGCCTGCTGGGCAACCTTGGTGGTTGAGGGAAGGGCGGACAGCTTGGTCACCCCTTCCACAATATGGGCAACCCCGGGTCCGAATAGTTCTTCGATATCCTCTTTGGTGGCCGGTGTATCTTCGATGACATCATGGAGCAGGGCGGCTGAAATGCTTTCCATGTCCAGTTTCATGTCTGCCAGGATATTGGCCACCTCAAGGGGATGAGACAGATATGGTTCTCCGGATAACCTCACCTGGCCTTCGTGGACACGGGCCGAATAGATATACGCTCTGTCGATCAGCGAGACATCCGCATCTGGATTGTAATCGTAAATCTTATCCAATATGTCTGTGATTCGAATCATCTATTTCGACCTGTATCCTTAATAACTATTGGCTGATCAAAAACCCGTGCTTGGATGAAAACTTGCCCATATGCAAGGCGCAAGAAAGTCTGAAACCGGAGTGTACTATTGTACATGAGGCCCGATTCTATAATTTGGCAAACTTTTGCAGCAACGCGGCAGATGGGTGAGTTTTCGTTCAAGCACTAACTAATATGCCTTTGCAAACAAAACCCGCTTCTCGCTCTTCTCACCGCAGCAGATGCAGGTTCCCAGCTCTTTTGGACTGTCAAAAGGTATACAACGAATGGTCACGGAAAGATCTTTTTTAATCTTTTCCTCGCAACTACCTGCTCCGCACCAATGGGACATGACAAAGGCCCCGTTGTTGTAACCTTTGGTCTTTTTATACAGGGCGTAGAACTCATCCTTATCATCAATGGAAAAGGTGTTGTCTTCCTTGTATTTAAGAGCTCTGGCGAACAGGGTGTCCTGGATGTCGTCCAGAATATCTGTAATGGTATTTACAAACTCATCCCTGTCCATGCCGGCCTTTTTATTGGTATCCCTGCGGGCCATGAACACCGCGCTATTGGCAATATCCCTGGGTCCAAGCTCGATGCGGACGGGAATCCCCTTTTTCACCCAGTCCCATCCTCTGGCACCGCCGATGTCACGGTCGTCAATTTCCACCTCAACCGCTCTGCCGTGATACATCTGGCCTCTCAGCGCCTCTTTCAGTGCTTTGGCACTTTCCATGGTCTCGGTATTGTCGGCCCCTTTTTTTATGATGGGCAGAATCACCACATGGGCCGGTGCCACACGGGGCGGAACCACCAGGCCGTCATCATCGGAGTGAACCATGATCATCCCGCCGATCATCCGGGTGGATGTGCCCCAGGATGTGGTCCAGGCATAGGCTTCCTCACCGTCTTCATTCTGGAAGGTAATATTGGACCCCTTGGCAAAATTCTGGCCCAGGAAATGAGAAGTACCTGCCTGGAGAGCACGTTTATCCTGCATCATAGCCTCGATACAGGTGGTGTCGTCTGCACCCGGAAAGCGTTCGGACTCACTTTTCTGTCCCTTAACCACAGGCATGGCCAGCTGCTCTTCAACAAATTTGGAATAGATATCCAGCATCTGATGGGTTCTATCGACTGCCTCTTCCTTGGTGGCATGGGCGGTATGTCCCTCCTGCCACAGGAATTCACTGGTTCTCAAAAACATCCGGGTCCGCATTTCCCAGCGGACCACATTGGCCCATTGGTTCAGGAGGATGGGCAGATCCCGGTAAGATGAGGTCCACTTGGACATGGATTCCCCGAT
>PIVQ01001142.1 GCA_003354055.1 Desulfobacteraceae bacterium
TTATTGTTATCTATATTATGGCCATTGCCATGACCGGGACGAAGGAGAGGGAGTAACTATGACTTCCGACTGGAAAGAAAACGCCCAAGGCACCCAATGGGGCCATTATTTTTTTTACCTGATGATCCGCTTCGGCGGCAGGCGTCTGGCCTATTTTTTCCTCTATTTTGTGGTCTTTGCCTATTCATTTTTTTTCCCATCTGTCCGGAAGCAATGTGCCCCCTATCTGACAAGACGGTTTCCCCATGCCGGCCGGACCAGCCTTGCGTATCACAGGTATTGCCTTGTGCTGAACCTGGGCAAGGTGCTGGTGGACAGAGCCATCTTAGGCATCCTCGGAGATACGAAGCTTGCGGCCGAGTTTGAAGACAATAAAGACTTTCAAACCATCAGATCATTGGACTCCGGATTTATCCTGCTCATGTCCCATGTGGGATGCTGGCAGGTGGCCATGGCTGCCCTGTCCCGGTTGAGCCGCCCTGTGAACCTGGTAATGATTCTCCGTGACGATGATGTGGACAAACACTACTATGAACACAGGGGCGAGGAAGGCAAATTTAACATCATCAACCCGGAACAATTCCTTGGCGGTACTCTTGAAATGCTGGACGCCCTGAAAAAAGATGAAATTGTCTGCATAATGGGCGACCGGATGCTTGGCAATTCAGGTCCGTCCCTTGCAATCGATTTCCTGAACAACACCACACGATTTCCCCTAAGCCCATACAGGCTGGCCTCCACAGCCCGAAAACCCGTAGTTGTACTAAACTCATACAAATCAGGCCCGGACAGCTACAAACTGTCCCTGCCGGCCATTATTAATGTGCCTCCCAAATTGGGAAAGAAAGAGGCGGCATATCACGCCTTTGTCAGCACCTATGTGAAAACCTTAACCGCCTATGCCGACGCCCATCCCTATCAATTTTTCAACTTTTATGATATGTGGGCGGATTGGTCAGGCAGTGACGGGAAAGCCAACGGGGACAAAAACAACAGAAGGAATACGAAAATCCATGAGATCTGAGACCACCACTCTACCATCCGTGATTGTTACCGGTATGGGCGCCGTCAGCAGTCTTGGGCCTGATCTTGATACAGCCATGGACGCCATGTTCGGGATTCCCCCGGACCCTGTGCCCCCTGAACGGTTTTCAACGGACCACCCCGTTGCCTACCCTGTCTTCAGCCTTCCCAAATCCGTTGAAACCAATATTGCCGGGGAACACCAAGACCTGACCTTGACGGCCCGGATGGCCATTGACACGGCAGACCAGGCCCTCAGGAATGCAAATCTTACGCCCGAAAATTTAAAAGGCAAAAGGGTGGGCGTCTGTATGGGAACGACTGTGGGATGCGCCCTTAACAATGATCCCTTTTATATCCAGTATAAAGAAGGGAAAGAGCCTGGCCTGGACCCCATACTCCGTTTTTTTTCCTCTAATCCTGCCGAGGCCGTTGCTCGGGCTTTTAATCTTGAAGGACCTGTACAGACCATTGCCAATGCCTGTGCTTCGGGTTCAGATGCCATCGGTATCGGTACCGGATGGATACAGGCAGGTCTTTGCGACCTTGTGATTGCCGGGGGAACAGATGAACTGTGCAAGGTAACTTACAACGGATTTATCTCTTTGATGATCACCGATAGATCCCCATGCCGCCCCTTTGATGCCGAACGCAAAGGTCTTAACCTGGGGGAAGGCGCAGCAGCTTTGATTCTTGAGCCGGACGCCCCGCAAGCGGCAGACAGGGCCAGATGCAGGGTCTCAGGTTACGGTGCGGCCTGTGATGCGTATCATCTGACAGCGCCCAAGCCGGATGCC
>PIVQ01000351.1 GCA_003354055.1 Desulfobacteraceae bacterium
ATATTGTTCATCCCGTACATGAAATCAATGACAGCCTGGTTTTCCTGGGCGTGGAGTTTACCGCCGATCCACTCCACATCAATGCCCTGGGAAAAGTTCTTTTCATCTGTGGATGTCAGAATCACAGCTTGAACTTCAACATCTTCCACCACCTGGTCCAGACAAAGATTCATGTCCGTAGCAAAGGTTTTATTCATCCGGTTGGGACCGTTACACATTTCAACGATTGCAATGTTCTCTTGCTTTTTCCATGTTATGACAGCCATGCGTCACTCCTTATGTTAAATATCAACAATTAATATCAATTTGCAAAGTTAACGTTGTTATCGAAAGATAAATTAAATCCCGCCATATTTCAAGGCCCTAAAACTTCATTGACAACCTTATCGTTTTCTGACAAGCTCCGCTTTATTACAGATACCCTGGTATCACCGGATTTTCAATCATTATGCCAAGGAAGAGGACATGATTTTAGGCCTAGATGTCGGCGGCACCCACACAGATGCTGTTCTTCTCAGCAGCACAGGAATTCAAGAGCGCGTAAAAGTCACCACTGACCCTGACGACCTTTTCAACAGCGTACTCTCAGCAATTTCAAAGCTTCTGGAAAACACCGACCCCAAACAGATCGAAAGGGTCGTAATTTCCACCACCCTGACAACCAATGCCATTGTCCAGCAGACCATGGCCCCGGTGGCAATAATTGTTTCAGCAGGCCCGGGTATTGATCCTGAATGCTTTAGAACGGGAAAACACTACTATACAGTATCGGGTTCCATCAACCACAGAGGCCGGGAAAAAGCCCCGGTCAATGAAATGCAGATTCAGGATATTGCCAAAGAGATAAAAAAAGCAGGCATCGAATATGTGGGGGTGGTCAGCAAATTCAGCGTCAGAAATCCCTCCCATGAAATTCTGATCAAACGGATCCTTAATAAATACGTTAAAAAGGTTTTCTTAGGCCATCATGTGTCAGGAAACTTAAATTTCCCAAGACGTATTGCCACCACCCATCTGAATGCGGCTGTATTCTCACTTCACAAGGAGTTTTTTGAAGCGGTTCAGCAGTCCCTGGAAGAAAAAGGGCTTACAATCCCCATTCAGATCCTCAAAGCTGACGGCGGTACTATGACCCTGGAATCCTCGATGCACTTTCCGGCCCAGACCGTATTATCAGGTCCGGCAGCCAGTATCATGGGCGCCATCCCCCATGCCCCGGCAAGCCAGGATGCCATTGTACTGGATATCGGCGGGACCACAACGGATATTGCCTTTCTGGTGGACAAAACCCCTCTGCTTGAACCTGTGGGTATACGGCGGGGACAGTATAGAAGCCTGATCCGGTCTTTGCGTACGGACTCCAAGGGAATCGGCGGAGATTCCGCTTTAAGAATCGTAGACGGAGAGCTCACCATCGGCCCGGACAGACTGGGACCGGCCATGGCCTTTGGCGGCACGAATCCCACCCCCACCGACGCCCTGGTGGTTTTAGGACTCATGGATGAGGGAGACAAGGAAAAAGCTGGCCAGGGGATTCACGAAATCGCCCAGGGCTTGGCTATGGAAGATGAGGAAGCAGCCGACCACATCTTCAGATCCTGCTGCTCCGTAATCCTGAAAAAGACCTTTGAAATGATTGATCAGCTCAACTCCCAGCCGGTTTACACGGTCCATGATTTTCTGGAAGGGTATAAGCTGAGTCCAAGAAAAATTCTTATGCTGGGCGGGCCGGCACGTTTTTTTGCCGAGAAGATCCAGGATATGTATAAGATAGAAACCGTTGCCGTTCCAGCGTCTTCCGTGGCCAATGCCATTGGTGCGGCTCTGGCCAGAACCACCTGTGAGGTGACCGTGAATGCGGACACGGAACAGGGAATAGTGACGGCCCATGAAGAGGATTTTGCAGAGCCGATTTCAAAATCCTTTTCCGAGGACAACCTGGTTGAGACCGCTTATACCCTGCTCAAGGAAAAAGCGGAAAACGCCGGGGCAGATCCGGATAATCTGGATGAAATTGAGGTGGTGGAATTTCAGGAGTTCAACATTGTCCGGAATTTTTCACCACGGGGCAAGATTTTCAGAACAAAAATGCAGCTGAAACCCGGCCTGATCAAAGGCTATGAATCGGTTCTCAGCTAAAACGCTGTAATAAGATATTTTTGAAGAAGCGCATTGAGGAAGTAAAACCATGTTAAAAGCATCTCATAAAACCGGGCTGGTATTTTTCCCTGCATTTGACTGGGCCATTGATCCCACCCATCCGGAACGGGAGGAAAGGCTTCTATATACCCAGGACCAGGTCAACGAAGAAGGAGTCTTCGACATCCAGGGCATTGTGGAGTACAAACCTGCGCTGGTATCCAATGAAGATATCCGCAGGACCCATTTCTGTGTTCCTGATGAAAAAACCGTGACCACGGAGTCCCATCTAATTTCTGCCGGCGGCGCCAAAGCCATTGCAGATGCCGTGTTAACCCGCGAAGTCAAAAACGGGTTTGCCCTGGTACGCCCTCCCGGCCATCATTCCATGCGGGTTTCCCACGGCGGCAGGGGATTTTGCCACATCAATATGGAAGCGATCATGGTGGAATATATCCGGTCTCAATACGGGGTAAAAAAAATTGCCATCATTGATACGGACTGCCACCACGGAGACGGCACCAATGATATCTTCTGGCACGATCCCGATGTATTGTTTATCTCATTGCACCAGGACGGCAGAACCATGTATCCGGGCAGCGGTTTCCCGGGCGAACTGGGCGGTCCAAATGCCAAAGGCTCAAACCTGAACATTCCCCTGCCCCCTGGCACCTCCACAGAAGGCTACCTGTATGTCATCCGGAACTGTGTCCTTCCGGTACTTGAGGAATTCAAACCGGATATCATCGTGAATTCCGCAGGCCAGGACAACCATTACACCGATCCTTTGACCAATATGAACTTTTCCGCCCAGGGGTATGCCCAGCTCACCACGCTTCTCAAACCCGACATTGCGGTTCTGGAAGGGGGCTATGCCATTGAAGGCGCCCTGCCCTATGTCAACCTGGGGATTATCCTGGCCATGGCCGGCCTGGATTATTCAGGAGTAATCGAACCGGATTACAACCCGGAGAAGCTAAAACAATCCGTAAGCATCACAGATAAAATCAAAAAGACCACGGATCAAATCAACACCTTCTGGTCTCAGCGGTATAAAATGAGGGAAGAGGCTGGAACCCCCGGGGACATCATGGTCCGCCACAAAGAAGTCTTTTACGATACCGACAATATCTTTGAACGGCAGAAAGAAAAAATCAGGCTCTGCCGCGACTGCGGCGGCAGTTTTGAAGTCGATTCAAAAGCCACTCCCGGCCAGCACATCTTAGGCGTGCATATTCCCATCAATGCCTGCGATGCCTGCAAGGAAAAGGCATATGAACTCTATGACAAGGCGGATTCAAGTAAGTACAAAAAGGTATATCTCCAGGACCGGCCCAAGGATGTTTATGAAATCAAAGAATAAATCAGGGGGGCACGGCTGCCCTTGAATGCCCGTGCCCATCTTGAAAACTTAAAAAAAAGATCCCTTGTGATTCAGTATACAAGGGATCTTTTTATTACCAGAGGCTATCTGGAGGTGGATACGCCCATCAGGTGTCCGTCAATCATTCCCGAAGCCCATATTGATCCTGTCATCGCAGGCGACCTGTATCTCCAGGCCTCACCGGAACTCTGCATGAAACGCCTGCTGTCCATGGGAGCAGACAAAATTTTCCAAATCTGCAAATGCTTTAGGAAAAGAGAACGGGGAGAACGCCACCTGCCGGAACTGACACTTTTGGAATGGTATGGAGCCAACCAGACCTATATCGATCTCATGGATCAATGCCAGGATTTGCTCAGGCATATTGCCTCAGGGCTTGGGTTGGGCAACCAAATAATTTTCCAAGGTCAGTCCATAGATATTGGCTCTCCTTTTGACCGGATCACCGTGGCCGAAGCATTTCAAAATTTTACATCCATTACCGTTGAAAAGGCGCTTGAGCAAGATCGATTTGATGAAATCCTAAGTTTTGAAGTTGAACCCGGGCTTGGACTCCGCCGCCCCTGTTTTCTCACCGATTACCCGGCCCCTTTGGCCTCTTTAGCCAAGCTCCATCCTAAAAACAAAAAAGTAGCCCAGAGATTCGAACTCTATGTGGCCGGTATTGAACTGGCCAACGGATTTACCGAACTTACCGACGCCAAGATACAAAGACAGCGGTTTGCCTTAGAAAACCAAATCAGGACAGACCGGGGCCAGAACGCCCTGCCCCTGCCTGAAAAGTTTCTTTCAGATCTTGAAACCATGCCGGAAGCTGCCGGTATCGCCCTGGGAATGGACCGTCTGGTTATGCTCTTCTGCGATACCCTATCCATTGATCAGGTGGTTGCCTTTACACCTGAAATGTTATAACCGACTTTTCCTTAAATAAAATAGACAGATAGTCATCTTTGTATTGTAGCTTTCACCCATGCTGTGATAACGTCCACACTATTATTGGGACGGCTGTCTGTTTGTCATGTTGAAACGTTGAATATTTAAGGATACCGATCATGGAATACGCCATAGCCCGGGAACAGATGAAAAGTTTTTTTACCAACTCCCCTATTGGTACCTACGTGGTTCAGGACAAAAAATTTAGCTTTGCCAACAACAAATTCCAGGAAATTATAGGATATTCAGAAAAAGAACTGCTTGGCAAAAATCCTTTAGACATCGTCGTTCCGGAAGACAGGCTGCAATTGAGAGAGAATGCCGTCGCCATGTTAAAAGAGCTGCGGAATGAACCCTATGAATTCAAGGTATTAACCGCCACGGGCGACATCCGCTGGATTCTGGAGAGCCTTGCCCCCATCCTTTATGAAGACCGCCCGGCGGTTATGGGGCATTTCATGGATGTGACAGAGACCAAGCAGATCGAAAATGCCCTGAAGGTCTCCGAAAAAAAATACCGGTCCATCTTCGAACTGGCCAGGGAAGGCATCATCATTGTTGATTATTCCAACGGGAAAATCATTGATACCAATCTTGAATTCCAGCGGCAGACAGGATACACGTTGGCCGATCTCAAAACCCATAAAATTTGGGAGCTCCAGCCGGAAGAACTTCAAAAAGAAGCCCGGACTACATTTTTCCGATTTAAAGAGAACCGCGGGGGTTTAAGTTCCTGGAAACTCTGCCAGAACACGGACGGCAAGATACTGCCCGTGGAAATCATTGCCCAGTCAATGCTCATGGGAGGCCAGAAGGTCATTATCTGCATGGTCAGGGACATCAGTGAGCGGGAGGCCATGATTCGGGCGCTGTCCCTGGCATCTGAAGAATGGCGAAAATCCTTTGATGCTCTGGATGACGCCGTGATGCTGATCAGTCCTGATTTCAAGATCAGACGGGCCAATATGGCGACATCAAGGCTTTTGAATATTGAAGTCAGCAAACTCATCGGAATGAAGTGCCATACCCTTTTACACGGCACGGAAGAGCCGCCGGAATTCTGCCCCCATATGAAAGCCCAAAAAAAAGGCATTTATTGTGAAGCAGAGGAAACCGAATCCCACCTTGACAAGATTCTTCACTTTTGTGCATCCCCCATCAAGGATAACCAAGGGCATATTACCCACACGGTGGAAGTGATCAGCGATGTCACCGGTCGCCGGGACAATGAAAAGGAATCCATCCGGCTCAGTAAAAATCTGGCAGACAGTTTCAAGGGCATTACCCAGGCATTAAGTGAACTTGTAGAAAGTCGTGATCCTTATACTGCGGGTCATTCCAAACATGTGGCGGAACTGGCTTTAAAAACGGGGAAAGAAATGGGATTGTGCCAGGAAGACCTTGACGGTCTGCGGGTGTGCGCCCTGTTACACGATATAGGCAAGGCCATTATTCCGGCCGGAATCCTCAACAAACCCGGCAAACTTTCTCCCCATGAATGGGGATTTATACATGAACATCCCTCCACCGCCTTTGAAACGCTGAAGCAGATTCCGTTTCCATGGCCGGTTGCAGACGTGGTTCACCAGCACCACGAGCGCCTGGACGGCACAGGCTACCCCATGGGAATTTCCGGAGATAAAATTCATCTATGGGCCCGGATTATTGCGGTAGCTGATATCTTTGATGCCATGACCAGCCACAGGCCCTATCGTCCCGGTCTGCCCTTAAAGGAAGCCATTGAGGAACTGGCCACAGGTCTTACGACCAAGTATGATCCTGTGGTGGTCGACGCCATCAACCGTGTGCTCAGGCTGGATGACCGGCGAATTATGGTGGTGGATTACGACACGGAACAGGTTAAGGGGCTTTGTGCAGAACTGAAACATCAGGGTCTTGCCCCCATAGGGTTTACAAGCTCAGTAGCCGCGCTGAACGAAATAGAAATTAAAGCAATTCCTATTGTTATTACGGAACTTGAAATGCCTGAGATTAACGGGGTTCAACTTACCCAGAAAATAAAAGACCTTTATCCGGAAAGCGAAGTTATCCTGACAGCCAAATGCGACACGAAAGAAGGCTCTTTAAGGGCACTTCGTGCAGGAGCTTCGGATTTTTTAGAAAAACCCATTAACTCCACATTGTTTCAAAAGACCATCACACGAGCCTTACAACGGTATGCCGCCAAACGCCAGCGTTAATTCCTTCTGGAAAATTATGCCGGAATAGTCTGCACGTTTATCCATCCTTATCCGCAATCGCTATAACCCATAGCTCAACAATCGTTTTCAGGAACCCTTCTTTTCTTCTCTGCAAAAAAGACCTCACCTCTCCGCCCCTTTTATTCACAAGCATCCCCCCTTTTATGAGATGTATTTATTAGTTAATAGTAATTTTTTTACTTGACAATCATTCAAACAAAACATATTTCTGTTTGACAGTTTGAAACATCGTTTCCAAAAGTATCAGCAGTTTCTCCTGACAGCCTAAATCAGATAGTCAGGACTAAATAATGTCGGCTAAAGGGCAATGCCCTTAAAAATGTATAAGGATAATTATTTACCGATCTTAAGGAGGAAACAAAAGATGAAAACATGGTTAAGACTCTTGTGTATGTTGGTATTGATCGTGGGACTGGCAACCCCTGCATTTGGCGGCGGTGTGGACAACAAACAGAACTTCAGTGCAGCCTATGCCGGCAGCCTCAGCAGAAATGCCGCCACAGACGGTGCTGATGCGGCAGCCTACAACCCTGCCGGTATCATGTATCTTGAAAACGGGCTCATTTTGGATGTAAATGCCCAGCCTTTTACATTCGACTATGACCATACCTTTAACGGTGAGACGTATACAGCCAGCCCCTGGCTTGTCACCCCAACGGCATTCGGCATTTATAAATCCGACAAATGGGCGGTTTTCAGTGG
>PIVQ01001143.1 GCA_003354055.1 Desulfobacteraceae bacterium
TTACACTCATATTTTCCTCCTAAAAATTATCAGGTCTTATGTTTTTCAGCCAGGGCAGCCAGCCCGCCTATGGCGCCCAGATTCATGGATTCCAGGGCTGAACTGGGCACGATAATCAGAGACCCTTTTTCCTTAAGTCCTTCAAAAAGCATGTTCATGCCTCGTAGCTGCAGGGCAATGGGGTTGTCCTTGTATTTCAGGGCAGCTTCTGCGAATTTCTCAGAAATCTCAGTTTCAGCGGTTCCCAGAATGATCCTTGCCTGACGCTCCCTTTCCGCCTGAGCCTGCTTACTCATGGCATCGGACAGGGTGGACGGAATAACAATATCCTTGATCCCCACATTCTGACAGGATATGCCCCAGGGGTTGGTATGCTCGTCAAGAATCTTTTGGATGGCTTCGGCAATCTTATCCCGGTTATGAAGCAGGTCGGCAAGGTCATGTTTTCCAATGATGTCTCTCAGGGCGGTTTTGGCAATATAGGTGACGGCCTTTACATATTTTCTGACTTCCAGAGCAGCCTTCTCCACATCCCAGACCGTCCAATAGACCACGGCATCCACATTCACAGGAACCGTATCCATGGTCAGGGTCTTTTCAGCAGCAAAATCGGTGACCCTTATCCGCTGGTCAATATAGGTTTCGATCCGGTCCACAACGGGAATAATAAAAAACAGTCCCGGCCCTTTAAGCCCGGTGTATTTGCCCACTCTCAGGACAACCGCCTTTTCCCACTGATCTGCAATCTGGATGGCGGAACTGAGATACAGCGCCAGGCATTCTAGAATAATCAATGCCGTAAGATTAATGATATTGGCAATGAAAAGCCAGGCCAGGACAGCCCCCATAATCAAGAACAAGGCAATGGAAACCGGATTGAACCACTTGACTCTCTTAGACTGATCAGTCATCTTTCCCTCCTTTTTTCTCTTCCAATTCCCGAATAACCTCTTCAATGGAGAAGCCATAACTGGATGCAATGCTCAGGAATTCCGAACAGATACTCTTAAGTTTATTTTTCCTCTCCCGGTCAGGGATCCGGATGTCAAGATTTCCAATAAAGGTCCCTGTTCCCTGCTGGGTTTCCAGGATATTCTGAATTTCAAGTTCCCGGTAGGCTTTGCTGACCGTGTTCAGGTTGACCTTAAGTTCAACGGCAAGGGCACGAACCGTGGGAAGCTGTTCACCCACGGTCAGCTTGCCCGAGGCAAGGCCGTACCTAATCTGGTCAATAATCTGCCGGTAAAAGGGAACCCCGCTTTTGGGGTCCAGCATAAAACGAATCATGAGCGGTCTCCTAAGATTTACGGAGAATGGTTATGTTCATAGTTTAATAAAAGAACATTGTACTATTTCTATAGTACAATATACGAATAGGATGTCAAGGAAGAATATTCTAAGAATAGATGATGGGGAATTGGGAATTGCCGCTACGAAAAACACGCGGACCGGACCTTAAGCTGACAGATACAAAGATGGGGTAGGTCCGGATGGAGTGCCCACTCCATCCGGACCAGCGGTAAATACCAGGTTAATATCAGCCCGGCACAACATTTTGCACCGGGCTAAGCAGCGCACATAATTTATATTATTATTCTGGTATTCACCGTTTGCAGAAAATCTGGGTGGGATCAATGACCTCCCGGATCAGGCGGATCTCCTCGGTGGTGGGCGGAGTAAATTCATACACATCCTTATCCACCATGAGTTCAAATCCTGTAGCCTCCCGTACACTTTGAACGGTTTCTCCGGGCATAGTTGCCAAGATTTTCATGCGTTTGGTTTCGTCGTCAAAACCCATCAGGGCCTTGG
>PIVQ01000352.1 GCA_003354055.1 Desulfobacteraceae bacterium
GTGAGCAGGTGGTGGTTTTTGAGGTGATCTGCCAGGGAGAAGAATTCACTGCAAAAGGACTGCTAAAAATCATTCCGCCCATCAAGCGCTTTGAGAATGACAGGATTCTGGTCCTTCATGCCTTTGTGGATCTGGGAGAGCTGTCACCAGGACCTTTGGACCGGTTTTTTATTGCCGTCCTGCCCCAGAGCAAGCCTGAAGATGTGGGTAAAGAGGCTTATGAAAATGAACTCATGGAAAAGAGGATGACCCTGGATCAGATCAATGTGTTTTATAACATCTGCAACAGGGTGCCCGGCATCACATTTGAAACAGCCATTTCCCTCCTTCCCAAAACAAGGCTTCTTAAACCCCAGCATGCCCAGATTCTGAATACCTTCCTCAAAAAAGAGTCCTGCTTCGGTGAAAAAACCATCACGGATAAAAATATCATGGGCCTTCTCAATCTCTGGCTTAGCCTGGAGGAAATAGGTGAGTGGAGCCGGTATAAAGACCTGGTTAAAACCATAAACCGAAAGCCAGACAAGAAAAAGTCAGATTTCAAGTATATTGCCCAAGCTTACAAGAAAGCGCTGGAAACGGCAAAAGGGAGCAATCGAGGAAAGCTTGTTGCCGGAATCAAGCGCTTTTTAAAATAATCCTAGGAATCGTTACAAAAGAACTTGATCTAAATCATTTCCAAAACCCATTAAATTGGGTATTTTGAAAACAAAAGATCAAGTAATTTTGGAGCCGATCCTTAGCCATTCAATGTAAAAAGCATAAATTCAATTATATTTGGTCTATTCCCAGATCCTTTGGATATGTCATGACCCAGTTCTTGTCCCCTATGGCATCAAGCCCCACCTCTTTCTCTTGTTCAGCACGTTTTTGGTATGCTTTTTGAGTGATAGTCCAGTTTTCCTCCTTATGGTTGATCCATAACTTTAACCCGCCCTTGCTGTAATCAGAGCAGGATAATAGGGAATGGTCGCTGGGTGAATCACCAGCGACCAGGATAGGATTCGTTATAGGGTGTATATATTCTTTGAGTGCCGCAACCTTACCCACATATGAGGTATCGGGGCTCAGGATATATGGGGTGACTTCCATTGCATAATGATCTTCTTTTGAGAATGTTTCATCCCAGAAATGGCCCTCTGCAATTTTTTTACGGGCAGTGGTCAGCTCATGTGTCTTCCGATTTTTGAGGAGGCAGGAAAGGCCGATCACATTTTCAGGCTTTACATTAATCCCGTACTTTGGATCAGAAACGATCATTCTGACCAATTCTTCAAGGGCGGCCGTTATAATGTAAACATCAATGCCGTTTGCATGCAAAGTATTGATCAATTCCCGCTGGGCTGGATAAATACGGGGGGATTGGGGCAGGTAATCAGTCAATAGGCCTTTTTTCCAGTATTTGCAGGGTATCACTTTTCCATTGAGGCCAAAAAGCTCATCCACCTGTTCCTTGAGCTGGGTGAGTGTGAAGCCTGAAAAGACCTGGGCAAACCATGGATATCCAATCTTGTGATCAACATTGTAGAGTTTATATCCATAGGAGGTCAGTGTATCATCCGGGTGAAAGGGTATTAAATGAAGTGACGGGTCAATTGTCTGTTTGGTTAACATACCTTTGTTTTCCAGAAAGGGTAGAAGGGTTTCTTCCAGATCCTGGTACCAGATGGTGTTGTCTGCATCAAAAACGGCATACTCGCCCTGGTGGGCATGTTGCTCAATAAGCTTTTCAATCCTTGCGGATTCTTTTATTGGCCAGTGTTTCAATGTTTTTCTCCATAAATAAGCGTACCAGTATCTATAGCTGTCATTAAACAAACATTGTTAATCTTTACTTTCGGTGAAAAGAACCCGATTTTTCTTATGTTTTGAATAGTTTCGGGTAAAGATAGGCCTTTTGATGGAAATATTGAATATAGATCTCTATGGATTGATCTTTTCTGCTTTGCTTTTAACTTTTCGTAAAGAGTCATTTTTTGCTAATCCAACAACCCCATCGTTGAAAATTGTTAAGCGCATTAAACCATTAGTTATCGCTAAACTAATAACAGAAGTATGTCAACATTAAATGAAGAATTGGTTCAGTTGGTTTTAATCTTTCTCAGCATATTTGATTTGTTTTGTACCACTATGTTATGATTTCAGTTTTATCAAAATTGATAAGAATATTATAGAAACTCCATATGGATTTATCAAATTTATGATGTTATACGATAGCTTTTTCCACGAAATAAAACACATTATATCAACAAATTATAACATCGGTGATTTGATGGATTTTGAACAAATTCATCTGGGGACTGTAAATAAAAGTTTTATCATAAGAACTACCGACAAAATCAAAAAAGAGTATTTTTTTAGAAAATACAATCCCGGTAATACTAAAAATGAAATAGAATTTGAGCATTCAGTCATAACGCATCTGAAGGAAAAACGATTTACGCTTGTGGCCGAGTTTATCCATACGAAAGATGGAAAAACGTTTGTGCACAGGAATAAGGGTCAAGACCATTTTTATGCCATTTTTGAGATTCTTCACGGCAAAGATAAGTACAGCTGGGATAACCCGGACTGCCGCAAAAATGATCTGAAAAACGCCGTAGGTGTCCTTGCAAAATTCCATAACCTCATTTTTGATCTGAAACCTGAGAAGAAGCGGTGTGAGCCAAAAATAAAGGATCTCCTGCCTCAGATTGCCCAACATGTATCGAGTTGTGCAAAAAAAAAGGGGAAAACACCATTCGATATTTGTTTGAGTAAGAATTTAGATACCATACTTTCAACCATCGACCAAACGCTGAATGTTTTTGATTGTGGTGTACAGGGAGGCGAATATAAGGACTTGGTACAGATGGTGATTCATTGCGATTACCACCCCGGGAATTTAAAATTTCAAAATAATACCATAACCGGATTGTTTGATTTTGACTGGTCAAAGGTGGATGTCCGTTGTTTTGATGTTGCCCTTGCTATCACTTATTTTTGTACGATTTGGGAAGGAAACGGTGACGGCAGCCTTCACATGGAAAAAGTCTCTATCTTCCTTCAAACTTATCAGAGAACCCTTACCACTGACCCCGGTCCTTTGAATGGCCCGGAACTTAAATACCTGCCACACATGATTAAAGCTGCTAATATCTATATCATGAATTGGGTCATTTATACTTTTTATAATGGGGATGATGATACACCCCCCGACATCTTACTAAAATATCTGCAGCATTATTACCGATCTTTGAATTGGCTTGAAAAAACCGGCAATTTCGATGAGTTGAAAAAACTTATGTCTTGAACCGCCCGCTTTCAACCTTCTTGCGGACAATGGAAATCTTGACTTAACACCCTGATTTTTGTACCTTATCAAAATAAGGAGGAATCGCCATGACAGACTCTTTTTTCAAAGACATGCACATACTGGCAGTGGACGATGAATGGGATGTAATCGAAACCATACAGGAGACTCTTGATGTGGCACAGGTTGATGTAGCAAGTACCTATGACACAGCCCTGGAGAAAATCCAAGACACCCAGTATGGCCTGGCCATTCTGGACATCATGGGTGTTAATGGACTTAAATTGCTTGAGGAATGCGTCAAACGCAATATTCCGGCTGTGATGCTGACGGCCAATGTCATGACTCCCGAATCCCTGATGACGTCCATTAAAAAAGGAGCTATCTCCTACCTGCCCAAAGAGAATTTAGCCGATCTTGCCCCCTTGCTCAAAGCGCTTTTGGAAGCCCGGAACCAAGGGAATCCCACCTGGAAAATCTTGTTCGACAGACTGGAAAACGATTTCAACCTGAGATTCGGGGACAATTGGAAATCATCGGACCCTGCATTCTGGGAGGATTTTGAACGGCATTGGGACCTGTCCCGGGGAATTCAGGAACGGCTACTTCACAACCCGGACATCATTGACAAGGGAATATGATCTAAGGATCGGCTCCAAAGTTACTTGATCTTTTGTTTCCAAAATACCCAGTTGGGGTCTTTTGTTAAAATACCCATTTAAGGGGTTTTGGAAACAAGCTTCTGCCCTTCAGGGTATTTAGATCAAGTTATTTTGTAACGATTCCTAAGGGGACCAGTATCCAAGCAGCTTAGGTAAAAAGAGTACAATTTCCGGACAATAGGTCAGGAAAAAAAGCACCCCGATCTGGATGGCCAGAAAGGGCATTACAGCTTTGGAAACATAGATGATATCCCGCTCTGCCAGGGCTCCGGTGATAAACAGACTGACCCCCATAGGCGGGGTGCAATACCCGATGGCCAGGTTCACAGTCATGATCAGGCCAAAATGCATGGGATCCACGTTAAAGGGCCCGAGCAGGGGTAAAAAGACCGGCCCCAGAATCAGGGTGGCGGAGATAATATCCATAAACATACCGATAATCAGCAGCAGAATATTCATGGCAAGCAGAAAAACAATAGGAGACTGAATATTGGCAATGACCACTTCAGCCACCCGGTTGGGAATGTTTTCAAAGGTAAGATACCTACCGAAACAGGTAGCGGACGCCACAATTAGTAAAAGTGTGGCAGAGGTCACAGCCGAAGAGATGGTAATCTCTTTGATGTCCATAAAATTCATGGACTTGTAAATATAATATTCCACGAAAAAGGCATAAACACTGGCCACCACAGCCGCTTCATTGGCTGTGAACATGCCTGAAAAGATCCCCCCGAATATAATGACAATAAGCATCAGGGCCCAGAACCCCTCCTTGAATATTACCAATAAGTGGCTGAAACTGGGCCGGGGAAGCCGTTTAATCTCGGTTCTGTTTTTGTATTTGAGAAAGGTATAGATGCAGACGCAGACGATGATCAGAAGCCCTGGGACAAATCCAGTGATAAACAGCCCTTCCAGGGATTCGTTGCTGATCATTGAGTAAAAAATCATGCTGATACTGGGCGGAATGATCACCCCCAAATTGGGGGAGGTGGTCATAAGCCCCAGGGTATAATCTTCATCATATCCGTTTTTTATCAGGGCCGGAATCATAAAGCCGCCTAGGGCCACCACTGTGGCCACGGTGGAGCCGGAAATGGCGCCGAAAAGACCGCAGCCGATCACCCCTGCCATGCCCAGTCCTCCGGGCAACCAACTGACCAGGGAATTAGCCAGATTCATCAGTTTTTCGACGGTTTTTCCCTTGCCCATGATATTACCGCAAAGGATAAAAAACAGCACCACTACCAAGGAAAACTTATCCAGGCTCCGGAACAGGGTCTGAACGAGAAGAGCCAGGGGCATGTCCAGAAAAAATACAAAACCTATGGTAGCTGTAAAAAACAGACATAGGAACACGGGCACATAGGTGGTCATGAACCCTAAAAGCACACAAAGAATAATCAGATCACTCATCACCATAATACGTCCCTACCCTTCGGCTTCAATATCAGATTCATGATTCGTACCACTCTCACCAGATCCAAAATCGGATTTAAAATCCTGAATCATAACCTGAACCGTGCGGAGAAAAACCATCCCTCCGGTCACCGGCATAATTGCATAGACAATGACTAGGGGGATTTGCATGATAATGGTTTTTTGATTGGTCAGGTATTGCAGATGGGTCATCTTATATCCGTAATAGACCATGATCCCCCCGAACAAGAGCATGAGGAGATTGGTGTAAAACGTCAGGCCCGACTTCAGCCTGGGAAAAATCTGAACAACGGCATCAATGCGGATCATGGCCCGTTGCCTTACCGCAACGCTGGCCCCCACAAAGGTCGAGTAGATGATCACAATTCTGACCAGTTCCTCACTCCAGGCCAGGGTGTAATTAAACCCGTACCGGAGCACCACATTGGCAAAGAGTGAAATCAGGGCCGCAATCACAATGGTAAACAGAGTCCACTCTTCAATATGGGTGACCAGCTTATCCAGTTTTTTTAACAATTTCCCAAGCATCTATCATGTCCTAACAGATCAATTGAGCAACTTTGATCTAAAGCGGTTCAGCGGTTCTCATAATAGTTATTATGGGAACCGCTAAATAATTTTTCTGGGTTTATTTCAGGAGATCCTGAACCTCTTTGAGAAAGTTGTCGGATTTGTAATTATCACCGGGATAGAGCTTGTTGATCTCAGGAGCATATTTTTCATAGGTTCCCTGGCTCTGATCTTTTAACAATGCCATTTCATCATCGGAAAGCTTGAAAAATGTAACACCGGCAGCCTTGGCTTTTTCAATATTGGCATTCTCTTCTGCCAGGGTTTTCTGACGGCTTTTGGCACTGACATCATGAACACTTGCCACAAAGGCATCTCTCAAATCCTGGGGAAGGCTTGCCAGCCATGCTTTGTTAAAGATCCAGATAAACAGGCCCTGGGCATAGTTGATCTGGGTGAAATAGCTGGCCACTTCAAATTTTTTGGTAACATTGCAGACAGTCAGGGTATGATCCAACCCTGTAATAACCCCCTGTTTTAACGCCACAGGCACATCAGGCCATGGCATGGAAACCGGGTTAAAGCCCCAATTCCTGTAACTGAGCTGATTTACGGCGGCTTCAGCGATTCTGAACTTCACTGTTTTTGCATCGGCAATGGTTTTCACAGGTACGGTGGTGGCCCAGCCGTAATTTCCGTAACCGGTAATATCCAACCCTGTAATACCCTGGTGATCCATGGCATTGAGAAAGTGATTGAAGAGTTTTTCATTGCTGGTGAATTTCTCCAGCTTATCAAAGGAGTTGACCAGGAAGGGGAGATTCACAATACCGAATCTGGGTCCCAGATTGGTGGAGGCCACGGAAGAGACACCCATGCCCTGAACGGCTCCCATCTGGACCATGTTAAGCACTTCAACCTCACCGCCCAGCATGGAGTAGGGTTTAAAATCCACAAATATCTGGCCGTTGGTTCTTTTCCAGACCTCATCACGGATTTCAAAACCGGCAAGGACTCCCACAAGTCCCGGAGTGGAGACATTGGACACAATACACCGGTATTTGGCCCCCTTGGGATCAAAATCCGGTTTCCACTTGTCAAGGGTAGGTTTTTTCTTTGCCAGTCCCGGGGATGCGAATATAAACGTGCCGGCCAGTAACACAAGGAGGAGAACTAACAATGTCCTAAGTTTCATAACTTTTGTTCCTTTTCTATAAAGCGTTATGGATTCGGCAGTGTGACGGCTATCCTGTCACACCGGTGTAAGCCCAATTTTGGTTATAGCACATTTTTTCCAATGGGCTACCCCAATTGTTTAAATGCTTCTTTCCGGCCGGTGAATTTTTCCCGAAGCAGGGGTTTCATCAACTTACCGGTGGGATTCCTGGGAACGGTGTCAAAGACGATTTTCCTGGGAACCTTGTACAAAGACAACTTGGATTTGGCAAATTCAATCAC
>PIVQ01000353.1 GCA_003354055.1 Desulfobacteraceae bacterium
TCGCCTTTAAAAAAGGCTGTGGAGATGATTGTATTTAAATTACAACAAAACAATTCACAAAGCAAAAAATACCGAAAATTAAGTTTTGATTTTCAATCAGGCGGATGAACTTGTTTCAGACGAACGCTTATTTCTGAGAGGCGTTCTTAAAGGGATGGTTGATCTGGAAGATGTTCTATAAAGACCAAAAGGTCCCCCATGTCGGCGAAAAACTTGTCAGAAAAGTTTTACAAGATATTGAGCTGCTCTCCGAACAGCCTGACATCGGAAGGCGTGTTCCGGAATTTGATTTAAAATATTTAAGGGAGTTGATACGCCCTCCTTTTACAATCGTTTACCGCCGGGATGTTGAAAGAATCAGGATCGTACGGATCTGGCGTAGTGAACGCTTACTCGTACTGCCGTAAAATAAAAGTTCTCACTATAATCCAGACGTCAAAATTCGCTAATAATCCAAAAGCATGTATTCATCAAATTTCAATGGCGAACCGGGATGAAACATGTAATATTGAAGATAAATCATCTTTCTACGGAGAATGGCAAGATGTTTAACAGGTGATGGCATTGGCTGAAAAGAGGAAAAATGACCGCTGAATCACAATCCAATCAGGCAGAAAACCAGCATGTGGAATGGAAAGAATCCTGGCGTGATGAATACATCAAGTGGATCTGCGGCTTTGCCAATGCAAATGGCGGCACCCTTGTCATTGGAAAGACAGATAGCGTCCCAATCCCCCATATAGATATTCAGGCCCTTGATGCAAATGCCTTTGAGCTGTTCAGGAACAAAGCACAAAAAAGCGGTCGGATGGATGAGATGATTTTGGCTGATACCCATCCTGCCATCATTGAAAATCTGCATCTCATGGAAGTCTCGTTTTTAAAACGTGCCGCAAACCTCTTAAAAAAACATCCCTCAAAACCTTATAACCCTTTGATCGCCAATGCCTTTTTCAGGGCCGGGCTGATTGAGTCCTGGGGCCGGGGTATTGAAAAAATCCAGGAAGAATGCAGGGGAATCGGCGCTCCTCCGCCGGAATTCGATTACGATGCCACAGGGCTAATGGTGCGATTTCAAGCAGCTGAAGTTAACGGTATTTCTGCAACGCCTGGGAAAACGCCTGGGAAAACGCCTGGGAAAACGCCTGGGAAAACGCCTGGGAAAACGCCTGGGAAAATACTGGAAATCCTGAGCCAGGATCCCTACCTTTCCATTTCTGAGATTGCAGGAATGATCAGCCGGTCTGATTCTGCTACGCAGCGCGCCATCCGAAAACTAAGGGAAGCAGGGCTGATTAAGCGTGTGGGATCAGCAAAAACAGGATATTGGAAGATGATGAAGTAAACGGCACGGGAAGCAGTTGATTCGTGATATTTGGGAGGCTGAAAAATTGTTTGAAAAGGCCATGGCATTAGCTGAAAACGGGAACGGAAGGCGGCTGCTCAATACCCTGAGCAGGAAAAATAACGGATTAACACCTGCCCAGCTGGATGAGGTGCTGAATATATATCGCGATAAAGGTTTGCCAAAGAACGTTGACAGCTTGAAAACCAGGCGGGGAATATTGGATGACCGCCGGTATAATTTCATGGCTGATGCTGTCCGGGAGAACTGCTGCGCTGAAAAATTTGATGCTTTCGCCGTCTGTCTGAGGGATCTTTTGACCTGCGGTATCAAAATGAATCCGGCAAAAATGGAAGACAATGAATAATCCCATGGGCAAAGATAGGACAATTGCCCCGGGCAAAGATAGGACAATTGCCCCGGGCAAAGATAGGACAATTGCCCCGGCAAATGAAAGAACACAGACCATCCGCCGGGAAATCATAGGTCTTCTTGAGCAGGGCTCAATGACGGTAAGAGATATTTCCCAGGCCGTCAGTATCATGGAAAAAGATGTCTTCCATCATTTGGCATCCATCGAAAAAACTGTTCGGCAGCAGAAGAAAAAAATAGTAACTAAACCCCATTATTGCATGAACTGCGGCTTTGAGTTCAAACATCGGAAGACCTTCAAGAAACCCGGCAAATGCCCTGAGTGCAGAGACGGCAGAATTGCTTCTGCCGTCTATAGGATTGTGTCTTGATCGATATTGTTGATACTGTCTGTTCCTTCTGTTATTTTCAGTGTATACGAGATTTTAACAAAAGAGAGGGCATATGGAAATGATTGTAGAAAAATGGGGTAACAGCCTTGCTGCCAGAATCCCAAAAGCCATTGCCGATAAGATTAATTTGAAGCTTGATCAAAAGATAAATATAGAAGCGGAAAACGGTAAAATCATTATTACGCTGATTGCAGAAGAAAAAAAATATACCATGGATGAGCTTCTCAGCCAGTGCAGCGCAGAGTCTCTGAAACTTGATGACGAAGACAGGGCGTGGCTTGATGATGTACTGGTTAGAAGGGAATGGTAAAGTGAATAAATCATGAAAAAAGAAACAAATACTGACTTGGCATTAAAAGCCATGCACCGGGCACACATACAGGCCATTCAAAAGGCTGCAGATCAATACCTTTATGGAAAGATGGTAAACTCATCTATGTAAAGGCCAAGGATCAACTTAAAAAAATAAGTAAGACGTAAGCCCTGCAGGCAGAAAATATTCGAATCTGCCTGCAGGACTTATCCTGCCCCTTTTATCTATCTCGCCTTAACTGCTCTCCCGGATCTTATACCGCCATTTTTCAAAATCTTTTTGTACCCACTTGAGGACCCCGATGGGGAAAAGCCGTACCATCCGCCAGAGAAAATGGGCCAGGGTAGTCACCGGGATGATAGGCTTATCCTTTGCCACCCCTTTCAAAATGACATCTGCACATTTCTCCGGGGTAACACCCAGCCATTGAATGACCTTGTATTGGTCCAGGAGCTTTTTACGGTCGACATTCACCATTTTGGCGGCCTCAAAGATATTGGTCTTGATGAATCCGGGGCAGACCGCGGAGGTTTTCACGCCGAGGCTTTTGCCCTCCACCCACATGGTCTGGGTAAATCCGAGAACACCGAACTTGGTGGCCACATAGGAACCGGTATTGGGAAAGGGCGCCATACCTTCAATGGAACTCAAGTTGACAATATGCCCGGAACCCTGCTTCACCATCTGCTTATAGGCCAGAATAGAGCCGTAAAAGACCCCGTTCAGATTGATGTCGATAACCTTGTGCCAGTCGTCTATGGTGGTGTCCCGAAATTCTCCTGCAATGGCAATACCGGCATTGTTGAAGATGTAGTCGATCCGGCCCTTTGATTCGATGATTCCTTCGATGTGGGCCTCAAATGCTTTGTAATCCGCCACATCCAATGGTTCCCCCGTTACATCCCAGCCCTTGCCGGCGATACCCTGTACCGTTTTTTCAAGACCTTCCGGATTGATATCGGAGATCACCACCTGAGCTCCGTAGCTTGCCAGTTGTTCTGCGAGGCATTTGCCGATACCTGACCCTGCGCCTGTGATTACCACTACTTTGTCTTTGTATAATTTCATAGCGTTCCCTGTTATTTCGTTGCCTCTAAGATGTGGATACACATGGCAGCCTCTTCCACACCGATATTGCCGCCGCCGTTCTCCGCAAGACCTAAACTTGCTCCCGCCACCTGCCGTTTGCCTGCCTGACCTCTCAGCTGAAGGCAGAGCTCATGGATCTGAGCCAGGCCCGACGCCCCGATGGGATGACCGCGGCACTCCAAACCGCCACTGGTGTTGATCGGCTGCTGCCCGCCGATTCGTGTGGCACCGGACTCGGCCCAGGCACCGCCTTCACCCATGGGGCAGAAGCCCATGGCTTCGGTCTGGTGGATCTCCCCGTAGGCCGTGGCATCGTGGAGTTCAGCAAGGCTGATGTCGGAAGGTTCAATCCCGGCTTCCTCATAGGCCTGTTTGGCCAGGCGTTCCCCGATATCCTCGCCGTCAATGTCCCGGTCGGTTCCGGACCCAAGGACAGAGGCCCGGACCTTTACAGGCCTGGGAGCGGCCAGTTTCTTCAGATAGGATTCGGAGCAGACAATGGCTGCCGCAGCCCCGTCCCCCACCGGCGCGCACATGGACCGGGTCAAAGGATAGGCGATTGGCTTGTCCGCCAGCACCTCTTCAGCACTCATATCGTTCTGGTATTGGGCCAGGGGGTTCAGCGATCCGTGCCAATGGTTTTTGGCACAGACCAGGGCGAGCTGTTCCTGGGTGGTGCCAAAGCGATCCATGTGCCATCTTGCCCCCATGGCATAGGCGTCCATGAAAACAGAGCGGCCTTCCCCGGGCGGGGACTGGTCGGGAGGAATGGTAACGTTCAGACTTTTGCCGATGGTCTCCATCTGCTTCATCTGGGCCTCGAAGTTTTCCACATCCATGGCAGAGGCATAGGCGCCCAGGGACATGGCCTTGTTGGGATTGGTAATTTTTTCAGATCCCAGGGCCAGGGCCACTTCGTAGCTGCCCGCCCGGATGCCCTGGATTGCCAGATGCAGGGCGGTGGAAGCACCTGCACAGGCATTTTCAACATTAACCACGGGAATTTTATCCACCCCCATGGACCGCATCACCACCTGGCCCCGGATGGAGTGCTGGTTTGAAAACAATCCCCAGAAGGAATTTGAAAAGAACACCGCATTAAGATCGTCTTTGGCTATCCCGGCATCGGAAAGCGCCAGGCCCGTCACCTCATGGGCCATGTCCCGCACATCCCGGTCCGTGTATTTGTTGAACCGGATCATGCCGGTACCGATAATATAAATGTTTTCCATTGGTTATTTCTCCCCTCTATAAATGAAAAGCGCCGGTGACCATCAGCGTATCGTTGGCCCCGTCCTCAATCATGGAGGCCCGGGCATCCCTGAAGAACTTCTCAATGGGGTATTCCCGGCTTAATCCGTTGCCGCCGAAGATCTGGACGGCATCGCTGGTCACCTCAAAGGCGGTCTGGGTGGCAAAGGTTTTGGCGGCTATGGAATACTCGATCCGCGGGGGGGTATTGTTGTAGTTGTAGATCATGGCTGCCCGGGACAACTGCCTTGACGCCTCAATCTTTGTGAACATGGAGAAGAGTTTATGCTTGATCAGCTGGTGTTCAAACAGATGCTTGCCTCCCTGGATCCGCTGTTTGGCATAGGCCAGCGCCTCGTCATAGGCCGCTCTGGCAAGGCCCGTAAACATGGCGCCCATACCCGCATTGGCCGTGGACAGGGTGATGTCCAGCATGGTCTCGTAGCTCTCCTGGTCCGCCAGCATATATCCCTTGGGTACCCGCACGTTGTCAAAGAAGATTTCCCCCTGGTTCAGGGCCCGCTGGCCGATCTTGTCCAGGGGTTTTCCCTTTTTGACACCGGGCAGATCCAGAGGCACCACGCAGATACCGCCGCCGGCCATGCCCATGGAAGGATCAATGGTGGGATAGACCAGACAGTGGGTGGCAATGGTGCCGTTGGACACCCAGGCCGCCTTCTGGCCCCGGATTACCCATTCATCTCCGTCCAGCGTTGCCGTACACTGCCCTGAGATGGCGGGATTTCTGAACTGGTCAGTAAAGGGGCTTACCGTATCGGTTCCGTGCTCGGGCTCGGTCATGCCCCAGCACCCGATAATGGAGGCATCAGTACAGTCGCAGAAAGGCTCGATGATATCTTCGATCAGTTCTTCCGTGGGTACCATGGCGGACATGAAGGCGGGAAAGCAGGCCACCCCGAAGGCCACGGCAAAGTCTACGCTGCCCCAGCCAAGTTCTTCCAGCACAATGTGGGTTTCAAGGGGATCCGTGGCAAGGCCGCCGTAGCTGTCCGGGATAAATATGGTGTGGTACCCCAGCTCATACCCCTTGCGCAGCGTGCTGTGTAAAGTAGCGCTTTTTATCATTTCCGCAGGATCGTTTATCTTGTCCAGTTCCAGGCTTGCCGGGCGAAGCTCCTCTTTGGCAAATTTATGGGTCTCTTCCTTGATGGCGATCTGCTCAGGTGTCAGATCCATGTTAAGGTCTCTGTATAAAGCCATTGATGCTCCCCTTTATCCTTTAAAATCCGTAAATGAATAGACGTTGTCGTTCTCTTCGGAAAAGTCAGCTTTCAGCACCCGGCTGATGAACTTTTCCGAAATGGTCTTGGGCACCTCATCCACAAGCTGCAGGAACGAGGGGATGAAGTTGGGTTCCAGATCTTTTTGGCACTTGTCAAAGATGGCGGAAGGTGCAAGGGTCGCTCCGTTAAAGGGAGAGACCGCCGCTACGAGATCACTTTCGCCGGGTGCCCCTAATTCGGAAGGTATGCCGTAGACGCAGACCTCGCAGACCTCGGAAAGTTCGCCGATGATCTTCTCCACATGGTCGGGCTGGATAAAATCGCCTGCCCGCCGCAGCTCGCTGCCCTTGCGGTGGTCAAAGAAATAGTAGCCCTTGGTATCCTTGTGTACGATATCCCCGGTTCGCAGCCAGCCGTCCCGGGTCTTTTCCTCGGAGGCCTGGGGTTTGCCGATATAGTTTACACTGGTTTCCCCCCGGATCATGCGGATGATCAGCTCGCCGCTCTCGCCCGCGGGCATTTCATTATCCTTCTCATCCACAACACGGAACTCCAGGACCCCTGGCAAAGGCTTGCCGAATGACCCGATGGGACCAACGCCCGGCGCCTTATACGCAAAGCCGCCTTCCACAGCCGCATACCACTCAAGAACGCGTATGCCGAACCGCGCCTCCATCTCTTCCCAGATTGCCTTTGGCGTGCCCGCACTGATAATGGTTTTTACAGGATTATCCTTATCACCGGAAAGCTCCGGCATATTAAATATCCCGGCTGCCATGCCCCCCAGCAAAGAGAATGAGGTGCAACCGTATTTTCTGGCAATATCCCAGATCCGGGTCCGGGTGAACCGGCTGGAAAACACTGCCTTCGTCTCCGTAGCAAGCGCCGGAACCAGTGTCACGGCATGGGCATTGCCGTGGGTCAGCGACAGCCCTGTATAGAGGACATCATCCTTTTTGTACTTCCACACCAGCCGGGTGACCAGATTGAAAAGGCCGAACCTGTTGTTTCTGAGCATCACCCCCTTGGGATCCCCTGTGGTCCCCGAGGTATAGATGATCTGGAAGGGATGGCGCACATCCATGATCTGCTGGGGCACGGTTTTCCAGGTCTCCTGCTCCAATGTTTCGTTCAGGGAGGGATACTTATCCGACACCGGCAGATCGTGCTCCGGCCGGTTCACCACCCGTATAAATTTAATGTTGGGCAGATCATCGATCACCTCTTCGAGCTGGGGCAGGCATTCATCCGAAACCATGACGGCTTTGGCCTTGGAATCGGTGAGCATGTATTTAAGCCGCTCCCCCTTTGTCCTGGGATCGATCAGGCAGGCCACAGCCCCAATGGTACAGCCC
>PIVQ01001144.1 GCA_003354055.1 Desulfobacteraceae bacterium
CCCTTCATTTCCATGATCTGGACAGATATAGTCAAATTCACCCTTTTTAAATGTTTTGCTGCAGATCATACATGTTGCGTGACTGACATACTTCATATTGCCTCCCGGCAGTTTAGGACAAACCGTTGTTATAAGGGCCTATGGAATCCATATTAAAGTTTTTTAGTTCGCGTTCAAATAAATTTAAAATAGAGCCTTAATATTGTCTAAGTCAAGTATCTGTTTGCAGAGGCGATTTGCTTGCCCAATCGTCTCTTCAATATCAATGGTGGTGAGTTTGTTTGCCCGGTAAAGGATTTTCCCGTTAATGATGGTGGTATGAACATCCTGAGCCGTGGCAGAATAAACCAGTTGGGATATTGGATCACGGTTGATACCGGGTGAGGTATGGACTTTTTTCAGATCAACCAGAGCAATATCTGCTTTTTTCCCGGGTTCCAGGCTTCCTAAGTCTTTCTCCATTCCCATTGTTTTAGCACCGCCGAGGGTTGCCATTTCAAAGACCTGATGCGCCGGCAGAGCCGTGGGCGATAAAAGCCTGACCTTTTGAATCAAGGCGGCATGACGCATTTCAGTGAACATGCTCAAATTGTTATTGCACGGGGCACCGTCAGCAGCCACAGACACATTAACACCCATTCCCAGCAACTCGGGAACCTTGGCGATTCCCGATGCCAGTTTTAAATTGCTGCTCGGGCAATGCGCAATGTGGGTTCCTGTCTGTGCCAGAATTTTCATCTCCTCATCATCGAGCCAGATACAATGGGCCAGAACAAGATTTTTCCCGGTTAGTCCAAGCTTTTTTAAATACTTGATATTACGCAGGCCCCTTTCCTTTTCAACCAAGGCGATTTCTCCCCGGTTTTCAGAGGCATGGGTATGAACGAGCACATCATTGGCGCGGGATATGTCACCTACCTTCAAAAGCAGTTCCTCACTGCAGGAAACAACAAAACGTGGCGTCATGGCATATCTTATCCTGCCATTGGCACCCATATGCCATTTCTCCATGAGCCGCTCACTTTCCTTTATGGAAGCTTGCGTATTCTCCATCAGACCTTTTGGCACATCACCGCCATGGTCCATCATGCATTTGCCCACCACGGCACGAAATCCCGTGTCCCTCACAGCTTCGCAAATTGCTTCTGTATGATTCACAGTTCCCATATCAAGAATGGATGTTGTTCCGCCCATAATCAATTCTGCAATGCCCAGTCGGGCAGATATTGAATTGGACTCAAAGGTATGTTCAGCCTCCAAAGGCCAGATCCGTTTTTTCAGCCAGTCTAAAAGTTCAAGATCATCGGCAAGCCCTCGAAACAGGGTCTGAGTCAGATGGATATGGGGTTGAATAAGTCCTGGAATGACAGTAAGACCGGATGCATCGATCTCTTCGTCCGCTTGGATTTGAATATTTTCCCCGATTTCTTTGATGACGTCATCATTGATGAGAATATCCGCTTGAACGATATCTCTTTCAGGATTCATTGTTACCAGAGTGCCATTCTTTATTAGCAAATAAGACAAGGTATCTCCTTCTTTCCGCTACATAGTGTTTTGGCCTTAATTCAGTACAATAATTAAAGAAAAATCAGCATCTGTCAATTAATTTATTTTATTTATTCAAATTTTTTAAGTTGCATTCAAATATTTTGTATTTATCGATGGTCCAAATCAATGGTCGTTTCAATTTAAGGATCGGCTCCAAAATTACTTGATCTTTTGTTTTCAAAATACCCAGTCTTTTAAGGGGTTTTGGAAACAAGTTTCTGCCCTTCAGGGTATTTAGATCAAGTTATTTTGTAACGA
>PIVQ01000354.1 GCA_003354055.1 Desulfobacteraceae bacterium
GGGTGTAGACATTTCCACTACCGGTAACAAATTCACCTCCACCCTTAGCAGAGAAGAGATGAACGATGCGGTAAGCCGTATCATGCAAACCCATAATATTCGCCTAAAAATCAAATAATACGTTTTCCTATATTGTTGTTTCAAACTTAAGGATTGCTGAGGTTTGCGACATGGGGTATACCAAATTCTGTGTAGTGCTGTATCTTCATTAACCCAAACAGATGAGGTAACCCATGAAACACGTTCTGCGTATCTTTTGTTTAACATTGGCTGGGGCTGTTCTTTGCCTGTGTATGATCCAGCCGGGATTTGCCGGGAATGAGGAAAGAAAGTATCTTTTAACCACTGCCAGCACCGGCGGCACCTATTATCCGGTGGGTGTGGCCCTGTCCACCCTGGTTAAGGTAAAACTGGAACCCAAGTTTAAAATCGGCATGTCTGCCATCAATTCGGCTGGATCCGGCGAAAACGTCAAGCTTCTCAGGGAAGATGAAGCCCAGTTTGCCATTCTTCAGGGGCTGTACGGATATTGGGCCTGGAACGGCATCGGTCCTGTAAAGTCAGACGGTCCCCAGACCCATCTGCGATCCGTTACCATGCTCTGGCAGAATGTGGAGCAGTTCACCATCCAGTCAAAATATGTGAAAACCGGAACCATTGAGGATCTGGCCCTTGTCAAAGACAAACGGCTGGCCCTGGGCAAAAAGAACTCAGGAACCCTGGGATCCAATACATTTTTACTGACCAACCTGGGATACGATCCCAAAAAAGACTTTAACCTGGTCTATGTGGGATACGGCCCCAGCGCCGATGCCCTTCAAAACGGACAGGTGGTTGCCATGAGCACGCCGGCAGGGGTTCCCACGGCTGCCGTTACCCGGGCTGCGGCCACCATGGGGAAAGATCTTTCCTTTCTGAACTTCACCGATGCCCAGCTTGCGACAGCAGACGGCGGTCTTAACATCTGGACCCGGTATGTCATCCCCCCGTCCACCTACCCCAAACAGACAAAAGAGATTCAAACCATTGCCCAGCCCAACTTTCTGGCAGTCCGGGCAGATGTGGATGAAGAGGCGGTTTATAAAATCACCAAAACCATTTATGAAAACCTGGCATTTTTAACGGCCATCCACAAGGCCACCCGGGCAATGGCCCTGGACAAGGCAATTAAAGGCCTGCCCGTCCCCCTGCATCCGGGCGCACTGCGTTACTTCAAGGAAGCCGGCCTGACTGTTCCCGACAAACTCATCGCCAAATAATCAGCCTATCGTTTAATTGCCGAAATCAGCGGGGGGAGACAGCACGATGATCGCAGATCAGGACAACAGCCAAAGAGAAAAAGTTTTGGCCGTGCTCGGGGCAGGGATTGCCCTGGTCCATATTTATTTTAATACTGTCGGGGTACTGCCCGGGCTGTGGCGGAATGCCATCCATTTTGCCGGGTTTGCCCTGATCTGCCCCCTGGTGTATCCCCTGGCCAAGAGCAAAGACCGTTCGTTCTTGATCATTCCGGACATTCTTCTCGGCCTGCTGGCTGCATTTTCCGCCATCTATATGATTGCTATGGAAGATGCCATTTATGACCGGGGGGTGAGAATGATTCTTCCCGAATGGATATTCGGTGGGATTCTTATTCTGTCTGCCCTTGAACTGACCCGGAGAACCACCGGTATGATCATCCCGGTACTTATCATCCTGAGCCTTACCTATGTGGGGTGGTGGGGGGATCTTTTGGATGGGATATTCCAATTTCGGAGTATGAATCCGGAAACCATACTGTTCAGAAGCGTATACGGAGACGACGGGATCTTCGGAAATATTGCCAGCATCTCCTCCACCTTTGTATTCATGTTTATTCTCTTCGGTGCCTTTTTATTGAGATCCGGGGCGGGTGATTTCGTCATTGACCTGGCCCGGGCAGCCGCAGGCAGGCTGCCTGGCGGTCCCGGACTTGTGGCCGTTTTTGCCTCCGGCCTGACCGGCACCATCTCAGGTTCCGCCATTGCCAACACCGCCTCAACCGGCGTGATCACCATTCCCTTAATGAAAAAGGCAGGCTTTCCGGCCAAATTTGCAGCCGGGGTGGAAGCCGCGGCCTCCACCGGCGGCCAGATCATGCCGCCCATAATGGGAGCAGGCGCCTTTGTCATGGCCTCCTATACCCAGATCCCCTATACCACCATCATCGCGGTCTCCGTGCTTCCGGCCATTCTCTACTTTGCCACTGTGGCCTTTTTTGTGGTGCTGGAGGCGAAACGAAGCGGCATACGCCCGGGGGCTCTGGAAGATACTCCCAAAGCCATGGCTGTGATGCGCCAAGGCGGCCTGCCCTTCCTGCTCCCCATCGGCCTGCTCATCGGTATGCTGATCTACGGGTTTACCCCTTCCTATGCAGCGGCTACCGCCATATTGGCCGTGGTTGTCTTTTCCTGGTTTACCCCGAATAAAATCGGCATTAAAGGAACCTTTGAGGCGCTGGCACTGGGATCCAGAAACATGGTCATGACCGCCATTCTGCTCTGTTCCGTCGGCCTGGTGGTCAATGTCATTGCCACCACAGGCATCGGTACCACCTTTTCCCTGATGATCAACCACTGGGCAGGGGACAGCCTCATGATCGCCTTTATCCTCATAGCCTTGGCCTCCCTGATTCTGGGCATGGGACTGCCCGTGACCGCCTCATACATCGTTCTGGGCACATTATCCGCCCCGGCCCTTTACCACCTGATTGTGGATGGTCAGATCATCCAGTTAATGGTTGACGGCAGCTTTCCGGACCAGGCCAAGGCCCTTTTCATGATCATCCAACCTGCGGCCATGGAACTCTTAAGTTCACCCATGACGGAAACAGCAGCCAGGGAACTCCTTGCCCTGGTCCCTCTGGAAATCAAAGCCGGCATCCGGGAAACCGTCCTCCCCGGCCCCACCCTGACTTATGCTCTTTTATCCGCCCACATGATCATCTTCTGGCTCAGCCAGGATTCCAATGTGACTCCGCCGGTCTGCCTTTGCGGATTTACGGCAGCAGCCATTGCCAAGACCCCGCCCATGGCCACCGGACTTGCATCATGGAAAATTGCCAAAGGCCTGTATATTATCCCGCTGCTCTTTGCCTATACCGCCATTCTCAGCGGCGATCTTTTGACAAAACTTGAAATATTCGGATTTGCCCTTGTGGGACTTTTTGCCCTGGCCTGCGGACTTCAGGGATTTCTGATTAGGCAGGCTTCCGTAGGCTTTAGGATCCTTCTTCTGGCAGCAGGTACGGCCATGCTCTGGCCGAATTTGATCCTGATTCATCTGGCAGGCCTGATCTTGTTCATCATTCTCTGGACTGTACAAAAAAGACAAATTTCCCTGACGCCCTGTATCCAAGCTAAGAAATAAAGGACATTCATGAATAATGCCGTATTAGAATTTCCCTTTGATTCGTACGATATCAGTATACCTGCCATCCTGGACCACATCGGGGCAGACCGGATACTCAATGATCAGGAAACCATTTTACTCAAACCCAATCTGGTCAATGACGATCCCTTTCCCGTCACAACCTCCCCTAAGTTCTGCCAGGCCGTGATCGCCTATATCCGGGCCTGTTCAGATGCACGGATTATTATCGCGGAAGGGTGCGGAGATGCCGTGCTTGAGACTGATGAGGTTTTCAGAAATTTGAAATTTGATCGTCTTGCCCGGGAGATGGATGTTGAACTGATGGATCTTAATCATGCATCCCTGGTACGACATACACTTCCGGAAAACACTATTTTCCCTGAATTCTATCTGCCTGAAATCGCAAGCAGAAGTTTTATCTTTTCCTTGCCTGTGCTCAAGGCCCATTCCCTGGCCAGAATCACAGGCACCCTGAAAAATATGATGGGATTTGCCCCGCCCAAACATTATTCCGGCGGCGGCTTCTGGAAAAAGGCGATTTTTCATTCAAAGATGCAAAACTCGCTCATTGAACTGAACCGATATATTGTTCCGGATCTCACCCTCATGGATGCCAGTGTGGGCCTGAGTGAATACCACCTTGGAGGCCCGACCTGCAATCCGCCGGTCAACCGCCTTCTGGCAGGATTTGACCCCTTTGGCCTGGACCAGGCGGCAGCCGGACTTCTGGACCTGAACCCGGACAGTATCCCCCATATACAGCATCCGGAATAAGGAGAGTGGACCTCAAATATTCTTGACTATCGCCTTAATACAAAGCACTATAGTACTTAGACTCATGGATGGTGACTTGGTGATTCTATCAGGTAAAATAAAAAAATAATTTTTAACAGACGAAATATGATAGGAGAAGGCCATGGATATAAGTAAATCAGATACAACAATATCACCACCGGATACAATCAAACCGACAACCACTTCAAACAGACCCAAGACCGATGCTGATATAAAAAGCTCAAAATCGATTCAAATTCAGCCAACTGAAGACAAGCAAGAGGACAAGTTTACTGTCGAAGAAATTGAAGACCTGTCCAAGGAACTGAATAGTTATATGGATGATCTTCAGACCAACCTGGGATTTTCCATACATGAAAAAATTGATGACCAGGTGATCGTGGAGATAACAGATAGAGAAACCGGTGAGCTTATTCGACAGATCCCGTCGGAAGAACTGCTCTCAATAAGAGAAAAAATGGCAGAACTGACAGGGCTTCTTTTTGACCAAAGAATATGAAGCAAATCCATTTTCGTACCCACTTACTGTGAAGCACAGGCTTTCAACCGGATTCGATTACCTTCCACTGTTTTTCCCTTGACGATATCGGGTATGGGTTTTACAATTCAAGACAGTTGAACCTGAAATGATGTTCACATCACATTCCCGTTTTTTACCAGCTATGTTTGCTCAATCATATTTTTCTGAAGACAAAGGGCTGTTCCTTTTTTAACCTATACTAAAAAAAAGGAGGAGAAAGATGAGAATTTCCCCGAAACACATTATGTGCGCCATTGATTTTTCAGGGTTTGGCCCGCTGATCATGGAATACGGCAAGGCACTGGCCCGGGAATTCGAGGCAACCTTAAGCCTCTGCCATATTGTTCAGGATACGGTGATGCTGTCCAGCCATGCCCAGGCCGGTTTTGCCACGGAAGAAGTCACGGCCCAGCGTCTTGAAGATGCAAAGGAAGCCATTGATCTGCTGGCGGGCGAAGCGGATATGAATGCAAATTCCATAGTGTCACTGGGTCATCCTGCAGATGAAATCACACGGATGGCAAAAAAAAACAAGGTTGATCTTGTCATTGCCGCCACCCATGGCGGGTCCGGCATCAAGCGGTTCCTGGTGGGATCGGTTACTGACCGTTTGGTCAAAACCCTGGAATGCCCCCTTCTGGTACTCCACTCCGATACAAAGAACCATTCCGGCAGTGTTAATCTGCCCCTGAAGCGAATCCTGGTTGGATGCGATTTTTCAGAAGGATCTGAGCTGGCCTTTGATTATGCCCTGAGCCTGGCCCAGGAATTCGAGGCGGAACTTCACCTGGTTCATGTGATCAAACCCCATAAACAGGTGGAACTGGGATCGGCAGACTATATTAAGATCCAGGAAGGCGATTATCCGGGATGGGACCGGTCTGATTTTCTCCATCTCCAGGACAGCGCTGCCGGCGAAGAGTTTGAACGCCGCCAGCGTCTGCTCAACCGCCTGGAACGCCAGCTCAGTAATATGGTGCCCCAGGCCAGCCGGCACTGGTGTACCCCGGTTACAAGTCTGCGCAATGGAGAACCCTATCTGGAATTGCTTGACTATGCACAATCCTATAAAATCGACATGATCGTCCTGGGGGTCCACGGCCACTCCATCTTAGAAAAATTTCTGGTGGGTTCCACCACAGACCGGGTTATCAGCCGGGCAGACTGTCCGGTCATGGCAGTGCGTCAGACCGAATGAACACTTAATTTTTTACCACTTATCCTCCCCCGGGCAGCATCCAGAAAGGGGGAGGATAGTATTCAACAGAAAGTCCTACTTAAACAGTTTATATTAATTGCACATAATGTTTAACGCATCTGGTGCGATTGGGATCTGTGATTTAAAAAACACGCCGGAACAAGACGTGACAAAACATTTACTTTTCTAAAATATGGGGTGTATTCTCCGTTGGAAATCCTCTCTTCAATGACCATCCCAAGATAAACACCGACGGAATACCCAACAGCATATGCAATGCAGCAGGCCAGATTATCCAGATTTTTCATAATATTTGAAATGGCCATGATCCAGATGAACATTTCAAAAAAACTGAGTATGGAGGCTGTCCTCCGCTTGTTTTTTGAAATCAGAACAATTCGTATCGTCCCCATGGAAACGTCAAGAATTTTGGCAATAAAAATAAGAAGGGGAAGGGTGATGTGGGCATACATGCTGATTGATTCCATTGAATGATCTCCTTTAATTTAATTAATTGCGACTACTTTAGGATCGGCTCCAAAATTACTTGATCTTTTGTTTTCAAAATACCCAGTCTTTTAAGGTGTTTTGGAAATAAGTTTCTGCCCTTCAGGGTATTTAGATCAAGTTATTTTGTAACGATTCCTTAGCTGACAAACAAGGAATGAAGCTGGACCACCCGGGACTGAATTCGAAATTAAAATAAGATAAGGGGAAATACTGAGTTCAAGTTATAGTATGACTAAAAGAAAACCCGTTGACCCAAGACACTCCATAAAAAATTATATTCAAAGAGGTTAAAAAAACAATCACAGAACTCATCGACAAGTAAAGTTATAACCTTGCGCCAATTAAATGCGCAAATAAATTTAAAAGAATTGACTTAAGTCAATTACAGATGGTTTAAAAAAATCTAAATTTAGCTATACGTGCCAGTAGGATGTTTTAAAAATATCCCATAAATGGAGGCAGATTAGATGACGGATAACAACAAATCATTTCAAATAAAAAAGACCTTTGGTGTAGGCGTTTTAATGAAATTAACCAAAAAAAATGTGCCGGGAATCAAAATTGATACTGTGGGTGATAACTTTGTTTCCAATGTGAGTCCCGATCAACTCAAGGATGCCGTGGAGAAAACATTAGTATCACACAACATCCGGGTGAAGGAGTAAGGCGTGGCGTCAAATTAAAATCTCCCGGTACAAAATTGACCATCCCAAGTGAATAGCCGTCGATGGGAATGCCACGCCAACTACCTGGGTGGTTTATTTTTGATGCTCCGCCTAAAGCATCCTTAATAGATCGTATTAATGCCGATGCGCTATTCTCTTTCCTGTGTAGAAATGCTATGTTATCATTTTAATCATCATATACGCATAGGTTGATACGAACATGACATCATTTAAAGCAAATACATTACCCCTTTTGGTGG
>PIVQ01001145.1 GCA_003354055.1 Desulfobacteraceae bacterium
CCGGATGTGGAAAAGAAAATTGCCCCACCGGAAAAAGAGGCCGCTGCCGAAGAGGGAAGTGGTGAAGAAACCGGCGGTGGAGAGGAAGAGGAGGCTCCGGCGGACGAATAACCATCCGGACTGATTAAAAAAGAGGGCTTCCATAACCGTTGGAGGCCCTCTGTCGTTTTGCATCATAAAAAGTATCAAGGTACCTCAATTCATTCAGCAATTCTCAATATGGATAGGTGTGCCCAAAAAGCGAGAGCGGCGAGAACCGCTCGATCAGCGAGAGCAGCAGGTGGAGAACTTTCGGTTGGCCTTTTTTTATAGTAAGTGCTGCCGGGTAAAAAAATGGTGCGCGAAGCGCCACAATAACTGTTCTCGCGGCTCTCGCTGTTCCAGCTGTTCTCGCTATTTTACCTAAACGTCCAAATTGAGAATTGCTGCAATTCATCACGATATAGATTCAAGTTTTCTGTAAAGTGTGCGAAGGCTGATACCCAGTTCCCGGGCAGTTTTTTTCTTTCCATTTACATCATGGCCGTAGCGGTCAAGGCAGTCCTGAATGGCCAGTGCCTGCACCTGGATCGCTTTTTGTCTGATGTTGCCGTCAGGGTGGCTAACAGGTTTGTCCATTGGGTTGCGCGTTTGATCCCGAGGTACGAGTGGGGATCTGTCCAAATTGTCTAAAAATCTTTGAGGCAGGTCCTTGCGCCCGATTTCCTGATTCCGGGTCATGTTTATACTGTACTCAATGATATTCTGGAGTTCCCTTACATTGCCGGGCCAGTGATGGGTGAAAAACAGATCCATGACCTCAGATGACAACCCTTTGACAGAAGTGCCCGCACGATCATTGGCGGTTTTGAGAAAAGCCTTGCAGAGCAGAGGGAGATCTTTTTTACGCTCTGACAGGGGCGGCAGATCCATGGGGATGACGTTAAGACGGTAAAACAGGTCCGCCCTGAATAATTTTTCCCTGATCAGAGATTCAAGATCCTGATTGGTGGCTGCAATCACGCGTACATTCACGGGGATGAATGCCAGGCCGCCTACCCTTTGAAAAGAGTGGTCCTGGAGGACATTTAAAAGCTTGGCCTGTAGATGGAGTGGCATTTCACCTATTTCATCAAGAAACAGAGTGCCTTGGTCGGCCAGTTCAAATCGCCCGGGTTTCCCCCCCTTTTTAGCCCCAGTAAAGGCACCTTCCTCATATCCGAACAATTCACTTTCAAACAGGGTATCGGGGATGCCTGCACAATTTATCGGGACAAAGGGATGGCCTTTTCGGTTGCCCGCTTGATGAATGGCTTTGGCCAGCAGGCCTTTGCCTGTGCCGGTCCCTCCGGTGATCAAAATGGTGGAGGCAGACCCGGAAAGCCGGTCAGCTGTTTTTTTAATTCGGAGCATGGCTGTTGTTTTGCCTAAGACATCTTTCAGACCGATGGCATCCCGGCCGGGGGACGATTTTGTTTTCTCCAAGATCGGTGAGGCTTGGGGTAATCGGGACAGGGTGAGAACGGCTCCGGAAAACTCATCATTGGTATACACCGGTCTTACGGACAAAAAAGTATCCTGGTCGTTGATCCTGATTTTTGCGGCCTTGATGTGGCTGCCGGTCAGAATTTTATCCACCATGGCTTCGGGCAGAATGTGAAAGGCAGACTGGGGGCTAAGATCACAAAAGGCAAACAGTTTCAGAGCCTGGTCATTGCCCCGGGTAACCATCCACCGGCTATCCATGGTGAGCATGGCAGAGGAGGACAGATCCATACGGGTATTGAGAACCTCTTCGGATTCGGAATAGGCCCTTGCCTTATCC
>PIVQ01000355.1 GCA_003354055.1 Desulfobacteraceae bacterium
CATGCCTGCATGCCGGGCTGCGTCATCCAGTGCTCCAACGTGTATCCGGAAAAAGACGGCACCATCCTGTGTTCTCCCATTGAATACGAAACCATGGCCCTGATGGGCTCCAACCTCTGTCTGACTGAGCTGGACGCCATTGCGGTCATGAACCGCATTGCCAACGATGCCGGGGTGGACACACTGGACTGCGGGGCTGCCATTGGCGTGGCCATGGAAGCCGGCCTGGCTGAGTTTGGTGATGCTAAAGCTGCCATCCGTATGATGGAAGAGATCCGGGACGCCACCCCTCTGGGACGGATCCTGGGATCCGGTGTCAAGCTGGCCGCCAAAATCTTGGGCGTACGCCACGCTCCCCATGTTCTGGGCCAGGCCCTGCCGGCCTACGAGCCCCGGGGCACAAAGGGCATGGCCATGACCTACCTGTCTACCCCCATGGGGGCGGACCACACCTTTGGATTTACCCTGCGGGATGAGGAAGATCCCACCACCAAAGAGGGCAAGGTCGCCCTTTCCAAAAAATTCCAGGTTATCGGCTCCCGAATGGATGCCATGGGCATGTGCAATTTTGTCCGGTATTCAGTCCGGGACGATATGACGCCGTTGCTGGATCTCATCAAGGCCCGGTTCGATGTGGTTATCGAAGCAGACGAATTTGACGCCATTGTCAAGGAAACTCTGCGCCTGGAACACCAGTTCAACTGTGATGCCGGCATCACAGCCGCCGACTACCGCTTTTCCGAAACCTTTTACGAGGAAGTCCAGCCTGAGACGGGTGAAAAAATCGATATCACCGACCAGGAGAGTGCTGAGGCCAGGTCTTGGTAACACTCCGGTTCAAATTGTCGGACAGGTCAGATTTTGAGGTCCCTTTGTCCGGGCCGGAAAACCTGGGGGACCTGCTGGGTCGGGTCTCCCGGGATTCCGGAATCGAACTTGGCCGAGTTATCGCCATCCGGCAGGGCAAGGTGGTGGCCGGTCATAAGGCCGTTGAAGATCAGGATATCATAGAGATATACCCGGCCATATCCGGCGGATAAAAAAAGTGGCCTGTTCTGCGCACCAGCGGGGCAGGCCATCTTCTCCACGCTTATCCATCCCAAATTGCCGTTTCCCCTGCATGATCCTCATGGATCCCCAAATGATTCCTTCTTTCGCCCTGCAACGCCGGATCCTTGACTTGTACTTCCTATTCATCTAAGGGTATATCTGATTAAGGGGATAATGTGTTTTCGCCGGAAAGGAGAAATGCAGGGCAATGGTATCTTTTTTCAGAAATCTTCAGATCCGTTCCAAGTTGCTGGTGGGCTATACTCTGATTTTTGTTCTCTCCACTCTGTCCGGTGGTACTGCTGTCTATTACCGGGTCAAATCAACTATTGAAGCCAATATTGAAAGCGAATTAAAGAACTCCACGGAAACCATTCTTAATATGGTGAAGACCGCAGCCGACACCTCCATAAAAAACCATCTCAGGGCAGTGGCGGAAAAAAACAAACAGATTGTGGCATCTATACAAAGGGAATACCAGGGTAACGGCGGGACGCAAGAGGCTGCCAAAGCAGCAGCCAAAAAAATTCTTCTTAGCCAGACCATCGGGAAAACAGGCTACATTTATTGCGTGAGAAGCGACGGTATTGCCCCGATTCACCCCAGACCCGGGGTGGCAGGGAAGAATTTTCTGACTGAATGGTTTGTCAGGGACCAAATTCGTTTGAAGGAAGGGTATCTGGAATATGACTGGCAAAACCCGGAGGAAACTAAAAGAAAACCAAAGGCCTTATACATGAGCTACTTTAAGCCCTGGGACTGGATCATATCCGCCTCTTCCTACAGGGATGAATTCCGGGAGCTGATTAAAGTTTCGGATTTCAGGGACAGTATACTGGCCCTTACCTTTGGCAAAACCGGGTATGCTTATGTCCTGGACGGCAAGGGCAATCTGATTGTCCACCCGACTCTTTCAGGCAATTACATGGATGTCCAGGGAAGGGACGGTGAATTTTTCGTCAGGGATATCTGTGATCTGAAAAATGGAAAACTGATCTACTCATGGAAAAATCCAGGGGAGCCTGACTTCAGGGAAAAGATCGTTTTTTTCAACTATATCCCGGAGTATGACTGGATCGTGGTCTGTTCCGGTTACCTGGATGAAATCTACGCCCCTCTTGCGGCCATCAGAAATATTCTTTTGCTGACTATCTGCCTGATCCTGGCCCTGGTAATAGTCTCTTCTTTGTGGATCGACCGGTTAGTGACACTCCCCCTGAGACATTTGATGAATCGGTTTGCCCTTGGGGCCTCAGGCGATTTTGGCGTAAGGATGCCTGTCAATTCCAAAGACGAAATCGGACAATTGGCCGCTTTTTTTAATAAGTTCATGAAAACAATTGATATCTATCATTCAGACCTCAATGCGGAGATGGAAAAACAAAAGCGTAGCCAGACAGCCCTTCGCCTTTCCGAAGAGATGTTTTCCAAGGCCTTTCGGAGCAGTCCCAGCGGGATGTTCATTGCCTCCTTAAAGGACGGCCGGGTTATCAATGTCAATGACAGTTTTCTGGCCTGCACCGGGTATGAGGAAAGCTATGTCATGGACCATGACCTGATTGAACTGGGATTTTTCCAGGACAGGGCCGAAGGGCTCGAACTCATGAAAACCCTGGCCCGGGAGCGGCGGCTTAAAACCGTTGACATCCGCTTCAGGACCGCTGACGGTAAAAAACGGACCGGTCTGGTTTCCGCAGAGATTGTCGAACTCTGGGGGGAGTCCTGCGTTCTGGCGGCCTTGGAGGACCTTACGGAATCCAAACGCCTGGAACGGGAGATCCTGAACATCAGCGAAAGGGAGCGTCAGAAAATCGCCATGGATCTACATGACGATCTGTGTCCTCAGCTCATGGGCATAGAGGTCATGACCAAGATTCTCACGGAAAAATTAGCCGACCAGGCCGTGGATGGGACTCAAGATGCTGAAAAGATAAGGCAGCTTATTCTGGATACCATTGCCAAAACCCGGCAATTGTCCAGGGGATTGAGCCCGATCAACCTTACGGACAGAGGATTTGACGCCTCCCTTGAAGAGTTGGCCGCCTATGTGAACGAGGTCTTTAACATTGCCTGTGTCTTTAACTATAACGGGAAGTCCGGTATTCTTACCACTGATGTAGCCACCCATCTCTACTATATTGCCCATGAGGCTGTCCACAATGCTGCCCGGCATTCCCAGGCCAAAAATATTTTAATAGGCTTGACGATCAGTGACCAAAAGATAACACTTGGCATCGGCGACGACGGTATCGGTATGGATGAAACCCGGCCCTCCCGGGGAATGGGGTTGAAGATTATGAGTTTCAGGGCCAGCAGAATCGGCGCGGACTTTGTTATATCTCAAAACCAGGGCAGGGGGACTCTTGTGAAAATCGAAATCAATCGTTCTTTGCAGGACTTATAGGAATTGGCCCATGATCTCTTCTGAAAACAAGATTAAAATATTGATTGTAGAAGATCATCCCATCTTCCGCATGGGCATGACCGAATTAATCAACCGTGAAAAAGACATGGAAGTCTGCGGCGGGGCCGAGGATGTGGCAGGTGCCAGGGCCCTTATCCGGGAACATAGTCCCGATCTTGTTGTGGTTGATCTGTCCCTTAAAAACAGTAACGGCATCGACCTTGTAAAAGAACTTAAGAGTGAGCAAAATAGGATTTCCATTCTGGTGCTGACCATGCACGACGAAGCCCTGCATGCGGAGCGCTGCATCAAAGCCGGGGCCAAGGGATATATCATGAAGGAGGAGGCCTCCACATCCGTGGTCAAGGCCATCCGGGAAATCCTCTCCGGCAACCTCTATGTCAGCAATCGGGTGATGAGCCATATTCTCAATAAGTTCCGAAACCAGCCGTCCGCCCCCCAGGAATCTCCCTTAAAACGCCTGACAGACCGTGAAATGGAAATATTTCAGTTCATGGGAAAAGGATATGCCTCGGGTGAAATCGCAAAACACCTGAACATCAGCGTAAAAACCATCGGTACCTACCGGGAACGGATCAAGATAAAGCTGAATATCAACCACAGCGGTCGCCTGGTCCGCCATGCCGTAATCTGGGTGGAAACCGGCGTATTTGACGCCCCCCTGGCCGACACACGACAGTCTTTGTAGGTCATTGCACCACAATTATTTGGATCATTCCCCTACATCATTATGGTGGGTTCGCTGATTGACGAAGGCCCCCCATCTTTCCTACAACTTGGTATCTGACCTTTGGATTCGTATTTGAATAACGCTGAGCGGCGCGGAGTGGTTTTCACCCAATAAACCAAGGTTGAGGAGAGCCCATGAGTATTCTTTGTGTTGATGATGTTTCCCTGTCCTTTGGCGGCCTGAATGTGCTGAACGATATCTCATTTAAGGTAAATGAAGGAGAAATCTTTGCCATCATCGGGCCCAACGGGGCAGGCAAGACCTCTATATTGAATATCATATCCGGTTTTTACCGGCCCAAAACGGGACAGGTGTTTTTTGAGGACGAAGAGATTACCCGTATGCCTGCGGACAAACGGGCAGCATTAGGGCTTGGCAGGACCTTCCAGAATATCGCCCTCTACCATGGGATGTCCGTGCTGGACAACATCAAGCTGGGCGCCCATACCCATCTGAAAACAGGGTTGCTCTCAAGCCTCTGGTACTGGGGATCGGCCCACAAAGAAGAGATGGCCTTAAGGGAGAAAATCGAAGAGGAGATTATTGAGTTTCTGGAGATCGAAACCATCCGGAAACAGCCGGTATCTGCCCTGGCTTATGGCCTGCAGAAAAGGGTGGAACTGGCACGGGCCCTTGCCATGCGTCCCAAAATTCTTCTTATGGATGAACCTGTGGCCGGTATGAATGCCGAAGAGACCGAAGACATGGCCCGGTTTATCCTGGACATCAAAGAAGAGCATAATATCACCGTGGTCCTCATTGAGCATGACATGAAAATGGTCATGGACATTTCAGACCGGATCCTGGTGGTCAATTTCGGTCAGGCCCTGGCCCAGGGCACTCCGGCCGAGGTACAGCAGCACCCTGAAGTTATCAAAGCCTATCTGGGTGAAAAAAAAGGCGGGGGAAAAGATAGGAACCCGTGCGAGACCGAGACAATCGACAGATTAAAGGAGACTGCCTGATATGGATATTTTTCTTCAGCTGGTTGTCAGCGGTTTTTTGGTTGGCGGCATCTATGCCCTTATCGCCCTGGGCTTTGTCCTCATTTACAAGGCCACGAATATTATCAATTTTGCAACCGGTGAATTCATGATGATCGGGGCTTATATTTTTTATACCCTCATGGTCTACCTAAAATTGTCCCCCTTTATCGGGTTTCCTCTGGTCATAGTCTGTGCCGCTCTCCTGGGCGCCCTGGTTGAGCGGTTTATCTTAAGACATATGCTGGGCCAGCCCAATATCAGCATCGTCATGGTCACCATCGGACTCAGCTCCATTCTGCTGGGGGTGGCGGAAATGATCTGGGGATCAAGTTTCAGGAGTTTTCCCCCTCTTTTTCCCAGAAAACCAATTATCCTGGGAGAGATCGTATTGCGCTCCAACCTCTTTTACGGATTTTTACTGGCCATGGCCGTGGTGATCATCTTTTTGATCCTGTTCAAATATGCACGGGTGGGGGTTGCCATGCGGGCCACGGCCAACGACCAGATTGCCGCCTTTTCCATGGGCATCAATGTCAAAACCATGTTTACCATTTCCTGGGCCTTTGGCGCCATTGCCGCCTCCATAGGCGGTATCATCATCGGTAATATCGGCGGTGTTCAGCCCACTCTGGGCCATATCGGGCTTAAAATATTTCCCATCGTGATCTTAGGAGGCCTGGATTCCATTATCGGGGCTGTGGTGGGCGGGTTCCTTGTGGGTATCCTGGAAAACCTGGCCGGTGGATATCTGGATCCTTACTTTCACGGCGGGGTCAAAGATCTTGCTCCCTTTGTGGTGCTGATCTTCATTCTGCTGATCAAACCCTACGGCCTCTTCGGTACCAGGGAACTGGAAAGACTGTAAATTATAGATTGGCAGGCATTTAGTAACCCGGCTCGATTTTAAATAGGAGGATACGCATCCATGCACATCGGCGACTTTAGGGAAACCTATGCATCAGACCAGGCTGTTTTTATCAATGCCACCTCCCGCTTCTGGCTGGGCATCCTATTTGTTCTGCTGGCGATTTTTCCCTTTGTGGCAGGGGATTATCTGCTCTTTATGGCCAACCTTGTCGGCATCACCATTATCGGGGCCGTGGGGTTGAATATCCTGACAGGCTTTGCCGGACAGATCTCCCTGGGTCATGCCGCCTTTATCGGCGTGGGCGGGTATACGGCCGCCATTTTAGCCACCCGCTTTAATCTGCCCTTTCTGATCTGTCTTCCCCTGTCCGGCCTGATGTCCGCACTGTTCGGCATCATTGTCGGGGGACCGTCCCTTCGGCTCAAAGGACTTTATCTTTGTATCGCCACGCTTTCGGCCCAGCTCATTCTTGAATTTGTCTTTGTTCACTGGGAGTCGGTGACAGGCGGGATCAGGGGTATCAACCTACCTGTGCCTCAAATTTTCGGGATCGTTCTGGACAATGATTTTAAATTTTATTTTCTGACCGTGACCATGGTGATCATCTGCGTGACCGCTGCCAGAAATCTGTTCCGCACACGGGTGGGACGGGCCTTTATCGCCATCCGGGACCGGGACATCTCAGCCGAACTCATGGGAATCAGCCTGCTGCGCTATAAAACCTATGCCTTTGCGGTGAGCTCCTTTATGGCCGGCCTGTCCGGCTGCCTATGGGTCAATTTTTTAAAAACGGTGACCCCGGAGCATTTCCCTTTGCTGGAAAGCGTGAGATATCTGGCCATGGTTATTGTGGGAGGCATGGGCAGCATACTGGGCTCTATCCTGGGAGCTCTGTTCATGACCATAGTGCCCGAGGTCATAAAAAGCATACTCGGCCTTCTGGTGGATATCTTCCCTATGGCCATGAGTTTTCTCTTTCCCCTGCAGCAGGTCATCTTCGGTTTGCTCATCGTAGTTTTTCTGGTCTTTGAACCCCACGGCCTGGCAGAGATCTGGAGACGGGTTAAAAACTATTTTCACCTCTGGCCCTTTGAGCATTAGAGGGTAGTTAAAATAGAGACGAGATAAGAAAATATACAACTGAAAACGAACTGAACAACGGTGCAACCTTAAAACCATTAAATGAGGAGGGATCATGAAAAAAAGCATTATCTTGACCATGGCGCTTGTCCTATGGGTGGGTATGGGTATTTCTCTGGCGGGTGAGGT
>PIVQ01001146.1 GCA_003354055.1 Desulfobacteraceae bacterium
AGAATATATACTAATAGAAAAGAACATGGATATAGCAGAGCTTAAAGGTGGTAAGTAATGGGAAATAGAAGTGTAGAATTAAGTAAATCATATAATAGATATCTAAATAGAAAGAAACGTAAAGAAGAAGTTAAATGTGATATTTGTGAGAATACACAGACTGTTTATTATAGACATAATTCTAAGCACTGGCCAAAGCAATGGAAGTGTAATAATTGTGGTAGAACTCATGATTTTGAGGTGACTAATGACAGAAGATAGATTGAAAGAATTGATACCTGAGATAAAAAAAGACCCGTCAATTGGATATCATAAATCTTTATATCTCGATGCTGAAGTTAAAAAACAAACAGAACAATTAAGAAAGGCTATGATGTGCTTAATCAAAAGAGTTAAACATTATGAATCACTGCCGTACAATATGGTGCGTGGTGATATATATGACGATATAGAAATAATAGAACAAATAACCGGTATATCCTATGAAGAGGTAGCAAATGGATAAAGTAAAAATTAAATCCTACTATGGATATATTTCTATTACTGACAATATAGGGCGGATGAGAAATATAGATTACAAAGATATTTCAATTCTAAAAATATTCATGTATGACATATCACGATTATTTAAAAATTGGGGATTTGATGAATTGTGTGGTTTTATAGTAAAAAGGAAAGTTCGGAATGGATAAAGTAAAAACAATTAAAAGCCATGAATGCTGGTTTAAGGCTGCTCTTTTTGGCTGCGGAAAATCTCTGGATTATACTGCTGTTAAAAAATCTAAAATGAAACAGCTAGAAGCCCTAGTAAACGAACTGGCAGAGGGATATAGATGAAAACAATCTGTGACAGCTGTAAAAATAAATCAATCTGCAAAGATGTAAAAAATGTTACTTGTGGGCATGCATCATGCACGGGATGGACTCCATACGGATATACAAATGCTAATGATATAGGAGGGTATAGATGAAAGATGAAGAGTTGAAGAAAACCTGCCTTACCTGTGGGAGAAGTAGAAAGAACAATGGAAGGTGTAATGATAGTATATGGAAAATATGTAGCAAAAACAGAGCTTTAGGATGGTTGCCATCCAGAACCAAAGGAGATGAATAATGAAAGGAGATGAAAAACATAGAATAGAAAAATATCTTAGAACAAATAACCGGAATTCCATATTCAGAAATAACGGAGAGTAGAGAATGATTATAGATTTAACAGCAGAACAAATATTTAATGAATTAACATGGATTTCTGAATCATGGGATGGTGAACATATTTCATTTGATAAAGATAAACTAATGTATAAATTGAAAGAATTATCTGGAGAAATTGAAGATTCGGAGTAGAGAATGAGGCCAGACATAGAAACAGTTGACAAATATATAACAAAACATGTTGCTCGATCAGGCGTAGAATATGCTTGGGATAGAATAAAAAAAGTATTGGAACAAGATTCTAAAACAATCAAAAGGAATGAAGCCTTGTTGATAGAAAAGCTATCCGAAAAAGACAAAGAAATCTCTAACATAAAAGAGTGGAATATTAAGATAGTTAAGAAGAAAAATGAGCAAATGAAAGCAATGGAATGTTGTGGTAATTGTAATGAATGGTCAGCATTTAAAGCATCATGTGAATTAGGGATGTATGGAGTAGTTGGAAAATGTAGCAACTGGGAAATAAAGAATAGTAACAAATAGGAGTAAATAAATGATAGTAACAATATTATTCTGGGCAATCCTTTTACTCGCAGCATATGTTATATATAAATGGTGTAGTAGTATAACAATTATATCAAAACACG
>PIVQ01000356.1 GCA_003354055.1 Desulfobacteraceae bacterium
TTCATAGCAGCCCGTGTATGTTTGTGAACCGTGCATTTACGGTTGTAGACTGCAGGTAACTGATTGGGCTGAAAGGAACCGTCACAGGTAACAATGTAGCCATTTGGTTTTGCGCAGGCATGATTAAACCCAACAAGACCACCACCAAAATGATTATGAGCGCGGGTATCAATCGGTCGCAGGGAATTGCTTTGCAGCAGATGAATATCTACACCGGGCTGTGTGTTAACCTGCCTGGTCCATGCCGGCTTACCCGGCCCTGTCGCAGCGGCATAAGTATTATCATAATACGTCTTCAAAGCCCCCATGCGATAGTCATTACAAATATCAATTCCGAATACCACATCGGAAATAGTGAAGACTGAATCACTGCAGATATTTCCCGGATAATGCTCACTCCATGCCTTGTTTGCGTGCTCGCCTTGAGGATGATGCTTGCAATACGCATGGACGAGTTGGCCGTTATAATAAACCATGGACGAGTTCCGGCGGAACTCATTGAATTGATCATCCCATATCCCGGTTCCCGGGATGATAACCCAGCGGGGGTGACGTTGACTGATCCTTGTAAGCTCACGGGTGACATCTAGCCACTTCCGGTGGTTTGATGGGTTTTCTGCTGAACCAAAATAAAATTCGGGTCCAAGAAACAACCGCATTTCATTGACACCATGATTCCTGGCCACTGGTGCAGGGGGGCGGCGGCCACCTCCTGCTATCGGAGCAGCCGCCGGCTGGTTAAGATGGGTGTCTGCATCAGTTAGGCATCTATCAATCGCAACAAGTTTTTGAACAAGATTATCACGGTTCTTGGCCAGCACATTATGAACCACAACAGATACCATTGTCGGTCTTGGCATGAACTCTCTCCTTTTGTTTGTCTTGGGCTGAAGTAATGTTACCTTAATCCCAAAGAAACATTTTCGAATAGCCGGCATTAAAAGAATCCGGTCTATTTTATAGATTCTGACGGTATTCAGACGACATTCCGGAATGGTGAAGTCTTAAGTCAGAATGCTTATTTTGAAGAGAGACATGCTTTTTGTCAAGTGTGAAAAAACTATTGGAATCCGGGCGCAGAGCAGGCAATTTTGCTACCCGGACAACACCCATCAGAAACATTGGCATCTGGTTAAATGGCGTATCCATAATAAACCGCCCAGGTAATTGGCGTGACATTTCCAAAGACTGCTATCCGTTTTGGATCGTCTCTTTTGTCTGGACGAGTTTAATTTGATGTCACGCCTTAAATCACAGTGCAACTTTACCGCTTTGGGTAGGATCCAGCGTAATCAGAGCGGTTTTAAAATGGATCTCATACACGATTAACTGGCTGCCGGCCTGCTCTATTATCATTTCATAGTCCGGTATTTTTTTGATAAAGGCATCTTTCAGATCATATATGGTAAATTCACTTTTCCGAACCTTAGCCTCGTGAACTCTTACATGTTCATTTCCTGAGGAAGGAATCGTGGTAAAGGCCACTCTGTTGTTTTTGGAAAATTCGTTTTCCTTTGCATTGCCCCTGAAAGTTGAAAAATAGACAATGCCTTTTCTGTCCGGGTCATAATAGAAATTTACAATTCTGACATTTGGGATATTGTCTACGCTTGTTGCCAAGGCCAGTTCGCTTTGCTCTGCCATAATTTTTTTGAAGACGGGTATAAAATCCATAGTATCGCTCCTTTAAATGATGAGGATGCCATAATCGGCATTTCGTGTCTGGTATAACACGGTAACCTTGACACCTTTATGTCAGGGTTTTAAAAGTTAAGAAAAGAAAAACTGAGTGAAAGGGGTATAAATTGAAAATCGACAGGTTGATCGCCATCATCATGGTATTGCTAAATTGCGATAAAATAAGTGCGGCAAAGCTGGCAGAAAAGTTTGAGGTAACATCCCGGACCATATACAGGGATATCGACTCAATCGCCATGGCAGGTATCCCGGTTGTTACCTATCCCGGGGTTAACGGTGGAATAGGTATCATGCCTGAATATAAGGTGGATAAACATTTTTTTAACAGCTCGGAGATTTCCAATCTTCTCATGGGATTGAACAGCCTTTCTACAACATTATCCCATAAAGAGATTGCCGGGACCCTTGAGAAAGTCAGGAATCTGCTTCCTGAAAAACAGGCTGAAAAGATTGAGATGAAGGCCGGCCAGATCACAATTGATCTTTCTACATGGATGGGAAACAAGCAGTTTAAGCCCAATCTGGATTTGATTAAAAAAGCTTTGGACGCCGGCAGGTATATGGAATTTGAATACCAAAGGTTAAACGGTCCAAAAAGTCAGCGCCGCATTGAACCGTATCAGCTGATATTAAAAGAGGGGCATTGGTATCTGCATGGTTTTTGTTCCTTAAGAGATAATTTCCGAGTGTTCAAGCTTGCAAGGATGTCAAATCTTGAGATCCTTGAGGCCACCTTTGCTCCCAGAAAATTTCAGGCAAAAAAACTGGATGGTGCCGGATGGATCGAGAATCGGGTGATTACAATTAAACTATTGATTCACATTTCTCTTCGGGAGCAGATGGTTGAGCGCAGTGAAGAGGATAAAATACGATCCTATGATAAGGACCGGTTCATCGTTGATTTCCCATTTACTGAGGATGATTACGGGTATAATCTTTTGCTTGGTTTTGGAGATAAGTGTGAATGCCTGGAACCCAAGCATGTGCGTAACGAACTGATTTCCCGAATAAAAAAGATGCAGAATATCTATCGTGGCGAAAAATAATCGATAAGATACCATTTTAGCTATGTTGGGCTCTGATACTGCAAAGACTTGATTTATGGGGTTTCGCCCAATATACTGGGGCATTGCATCAAACTCAATTTCTTTCAAAGGAGTTTCATGATCATGGAAAAATCAATGAGCGTTCAGGTCAAGCAGAGTCATATAAGGAAAAGTGCGTCTTTTCTTGCGCCGGTGCTTGGTGTACTGGCCTATGGCGACAAGGTGTCGGTGGTAGGAGATGAGAACTCTGACTGGATACAAGTGAAATCAGGAAGCAGTGCAGGCTTTGTCCACAGTTCTGCCCTGACCAAAAAAGAGGTGGTCCTTAATCCCGGGGCACAAGATGTGGAGAAAGCTGCTTCGTCAGATGAAATTACCCTTGCCGGAAAGGGGTTTAACGATCAGGTGGAAGGGGCGTTCAGGGCGAAAAATCCCAATTTGAACTTTGCTGCCATTGACAAGATGGAAGGGTACCTGGTTTCGGAAAATCAGATGAGAAACTTCCTGATTCAGGGTCGGATCTTTCCAAAGGAGGGGCAGTCATGAAAATCAATACACGCAGGGAATTTTTAGAAGTGACCCTGACCCTTGGGGCGGCAGGATTCTTCCTGGCCGGCTGTGAAACCCTGGATACCATGAGTCAGGTGCTTCCCTCCGAGGCTCAGTCCCTGATCAGGGTGGGGACGGCTGTGGCCAAGACATTTGAAGATTTTACCCCTGAGCAGGAGTATTATATCGGCCGGACCATCGGCGCCACTATTCTGGATAAGTATCCAGCCTTTGATAAGGGCTCTGCCAATACTTATCTCAATCTGGTGGGCCAGACTCTGGCGGCAGCCTCTGACCGGCCCAATACCTTTGGAGGGTACCGGTTTCAGATTCAGGATTCAGATGAAATCAACGCCTTTGCAGCTCCCGGTGGGTTTATCTTTGTCACCACAGGGCTGATTCGCTGCTGCAAGGATGAAGATGCGTTAGCCGCTGTCCTGGCCCATGAGATCGGCCATATTCAGGCACAACACGGACTCCAGGCCATCAAAAATTCACGGGTCACTGATGCCATTACCACCATCGGCCTGGAAGGGGCAAGACAATTTGGATCCGCGGAACTCAGTTCTCTAACCGATATTTTTTCAGATTCCATTTCCGACATTGCCAATACCCTGATTGTCAGCGGATATTCAAGGACACAGGAAAAAGAGGCGGATCTGGCAGCAGCCACTCTTCTGGAGCGGGTGGGATACAATCCCCAGGGGTTGATTCATATGCTGGAACAGATGGAGGGCCTGATCAAGCCCAATACCCTGGATTTTGCCAAAACCCATCCCTCACCCAAGGACAGGATCGCTGCCCTTGAACCGACATTGGGTGCGTATACCCCTTACACCCTGCCGAAAAAGCGGATGATGCGTTTTATGAATCAGATTTCCTGGGTATGATCCCCAAGCTATGGCAGTAGGAGGAAAAGAGCTTAAAAAAGCCCTCCGGGGCGGTTTGCTGGGGCTGGTTGCCTTTGGACTGGCTCTGCTATTCCACTGGCAGGGCTGGCTGACCGTTCTGGAGAACAAATCCTGGGATTTCAGGGCAAAGGCCGGGGCTCAGGTTCAAGATACATCCAAGGATATTGTTCTCATTCTTCTGGATCAGAACAGCCTGGACTGGGCAGGCAAAACCATGGGGCTGACCTGGCCCTGGCCCAGGGAAATCTACGGAGCTGTTGTTTCGTTTTGCAGGAGAACCGGAGTAAAGAGTCTTGGGTTTGATGTGATCTATTCCGAACCTTCGTCCTATGGGGTGGCTGATGATGCAGGCTTTGGCAAGGCAATTGAGAAAGCGGGTAATGTCGCCACTGCCATTGTCCTGGGAAAGACAACCGGCCAGGCCAAAACCTGGCCTGCTCACCTTGCCCGGCAACAGTTCAGACTTAACGGGATAGATAACTTGGGCGGCGATCAACCTGGCCCGGCAAGGATTTTCACAGGCATTACTTTTCCCATACCAGAGGTGGCAACGGCCTCTGCCATACTCTGCAACGTTAACCTGGCGCCGGGCAGGGATGGAATTTACAGGAAAGTCCCCGTGTTTAGCCGGTTTCAGAATCAGGCAGTACCCAGCCTGGGCTTAGGTCTTTACCTGGCAGCCCATCCCGCTGCAAAGGTAGGTTTTGAACCGGGGCGGTTGACGGTTGACGGCAAGACGATTCCTCTCGACGACAGGGGCAAGGCCATCCTGAATTACCGGGGACCTTCAGGCACCCATGCGGTTTATTCTGCGGCCTGGGTGATCCAGTCCGAACTTCGAGCCAGGGAGGGCCAGGCATTAGGAGATGAAGTTCTCTTGGCCTTTAAAGATAAGTACGTATTTTTCGGGTTTTCCGCCCCTGGCCTGTTTGATATTCACTCTACCCCTGTGGACAGCCAAAGCCCCGGGGTTGAAATCCATGCCACCCTTCTGGATAATTTATTGTCAGATGATTTAATGGAACAGGTTCCATTTCGTCTGACTCTGATTTTTACTGTGTCCCTTGTGGTCTTATCCGGCATGCTAACAGCCCTGTACACCCGGGCTCTGCCAATGTTTTCCCTTGTTTCAGCCTTTTTATTGCTGCCAATAGGTGCAGGGTTTTTTGCCTATTCCAAAGGCTTCTGGCTGCCCATTGCCCTGCCGCTTGTCAGTGTGGTATTGACAATCGGATTATCCCTTGTGGTAAATTATGCAACGGAAGGCCGCCGCCGTAGGTTTATAAAAAACGCCTTTCATCATTACCTGAGCCCGCAGGTCATTGATCAGATTTTAAAGGATCCGGACCGGCTCAGTCTCGGAGGAGAGCGGCGAACCCTGTCCATATTTTTTTCCGATCTGGAATCCTTTACCTCCCTGTCCGAAACCATGGAGCCTGAGGAGCTGGTCCGGTTCCTGAATCAATACCTTACAGCCATGACCGATATTATCCACAACCACGGGGGAACCATTGACAAATATGAAGGGGATGCCATCATTGCCTTCTGGAATGCTCCCCTTGATACCCCGGATCATGCCGGACGTGCAGTCCAGGCAGCTCTGGACTGTCAGGCAAAGCTTGAAGAGATGCGCCCGGCATTCAAAGAGTGGACAGGTCGCTGGGTGCGCATGCGCATCGGCCTTAACACGGGGCCGGCAGTTGTGGGGAACCTGGGATCTGATACCCGGTTTGACTATACCATGATCGGTGATGCCGTAAACCTGGCTGCACGCCTGGAATCGGCCAACAAAGGGTTTGGAACCTATACAATGGTTTCACAGGAGACTCTGGATGCCGCAGAAATCAGGGCCGAGTACAGGCCTTTGGGGCAGATCCGGGTCATTGGAAAGGAAAAACCTGTCCGCATACACGAGCCTTTGGATCAGGCGCTTTTGGATGGGGTCACCGGATCGTCACTCAAAAAAATGTTTGAAACCTTTGAACAGGGACTTTCTTTGTACAAACAGGGAGATTTTCAAGGTGCCTTTGATATCTTTTCCAGTATTGAAGACCAGGATCCTGCGGCCGGCGCCTATGCCCGGAACTGCGATGAATTAAGAAAGTCCCCGCCGGAAAACTGGGACGGAGTCTGGCGGCTGGCGAGCAAATAAGGATCGGCTCCAAAATTACTTGATCTTTTGTTTTCAAAATACCCGCCGCTTTAAGCAGTTTTTAAGGGGTTTTGGAAATAAGTTTCTGCCCTTCATTTAGATCAAGTTATTTTGTAACGATTCCTAATCCCTAAAAGGTGTTAGTCCCTTGATGTTATCCAGAACTGCCGGCTGCTGATCATCAGTGCCGTACCAATGCTCAGATCTATAATTGCCACACAGATCAGCCATTCATAATGCCCTGCCGCCATCTGGGACATTGCCCCGCCGGCAGCGATCATCAAAGTCAGAAAAAAGAAAAATCTTGGTCTGAAAAATTCCCAGATCCTCGGCTGGTCCAGGGAGTTGATGCGATTTAGATTCCTCCGACAGCTCTTGTTGAACAGAACCGCAGCTTTTATCGTACCAATGGCAATGCCCAGGCCGGCAGCCGCCCATACCCAGTTTTCAGGGCCAAGGGCATTGGCGGAAATAAGGAGCTGGCCGGCCTTGGTGATCAGGGCGAAAGCCCCTGCATACCAGACCAGGCCGGCCATGAGTTTTAATTGCGTTTTTGAAATTGATCTGTCCATTCAAAACATTGTAATTCTAATCCAGGCCTGAGTAAACAATTTCCACCCATTTATCCGGGGGTAAAAATCCTTTTCCCCACTGGGCATCAAACGGTTGTGTGGGCTTGGCTGCCACAATTTCGTCCTTGGTTTTCCCCTGTTTTTTCAAGGCTGATATAACGGTGTGAACTTCCCGAAGCATATCCCTGTAAGCCTTAAGATCGGCCTTGTTTGCCAGAGGTCCGTGGCCGGGAATTATTTTAGTGGCATCATCGGCCCGGTCTAGGACTTTATCTACAGATTGAATCATTCCTTTGATAGACCCGCCGCTCTGGGCATCGATAAAGGGATAAATGCTGTTAAAGAACAGATCCCCTGTATGAATTACATTGGCGGTTTTAAAAAAGA
>PIVQ01001147.1 GCA_003354055.1 Desulfobacteraceae bacterium
AACGAGTCTGTAGAATAAGTACTTTTTGAAAAGTAGTTATCCCATTTACTTTGTGCTTTTTCCAACATTTTGTTTTAATTTAGTTTTGGGGCCGATAGATTCGATATATTGGGTTAAATCTTTCCTATATAGGGTTCATTACCCCATACATCCAGGGAGATATCCCCCTTTATTTTATGTAACTGCCACCGATCCAAACCGATGTATCTTTCTTAAATTATGCAGAGTACAAAACAGCAGCCATTGACTGTTTACTTTTAATTTGCCCCTCAGACTGAACCGGTCAAGCTTTAGCGTATGCCGGATATTACCAAAAACAGGTTCCACCGTTCCGAGTCGTTTTGAATAAATTTGCCTGCCGGAAGGTGAGTCTATTTTCTGCTTCATCTTTTCCATTGCAGTATCCGGTGGCTGTTTACGATCATGAAAATAGGCTACCGATCTCTTTAATGTTTGATCAGGCTTTCGAAGGCATTTAGCTCTGAGCTTGCAAGGCCCGCAAGCTGATTTTGGCCCTTTGAATTGTGTGACACGGCGTCCCTTTTTATCAATGCCGTTGCCGCTTCTGTAAAGATGTTTACCGGCAGGACATTTGCAAAATTTAAATTCAGGATCAAAGTAAAAGTCTTGTTTTGAAAATAACTTTGTATTGTTTTGCTTTCTTAAAAGCTCTTTTTTGTGTTCCTCTTTATATCTACCGGAGTTATCAAACCGGGGATCTCGTTTACGGAACAGATTGTCTGCCACATAAGCGTCAATGCCTTCTTCGGCAAGCATGTCCATATTTTTCTCAGTGTGAAAGCCGCTGTCTGCTGTTAGCTTTGTCTTTTCAAAAACATCATCTTCCAGATTTTCCTTTGTGGTGTCGATCATGGGCTTTAATAAATCCTGCTCCGGTCCTTTGCCAAAAGCCTCGGCTGCTACAATCACCTGGTGTTTATTGTCTGCCATGGCAACACCGTTGTACCCCTGGATCACACCGTTTGAGGTCTTCATCTTGGCAGATTCATTATCTGTTATATTGGATTTAACGGGTTTGCCCCTGCTGCCGATTCTGTCTTCATTTTTGTCTGTCCACTCTCGGATCTTTTTTACCTGTTTTTCCAGGGTGGCGATATATTGCGTATCGGTTTCGATAATATTGTTTTTCTCTTCAATGTCATCAATTTGCCTATGTTTCTCAATGATTCGTTCAATAGCTTTTTCAAGTTTAATGGCTTTCTTTTGAAAGTCTGCTTTGGTTCCGCTCCATTCCTTTGAAGCATTGGAAGGCAGCTTGCAACCGTCCACTGCAAACATTTCTCTGCCGATCAAACCCATGGCGTCACAGATAAGAATAACTTCATTAAACAGTATTGAGGCTTCCTCATCCTGATTAGATATAAAATCTGCAATGGTTGTAAAATGAGGTCTTGTATGGGCGGATAAAGCCATGAAAATAATATTTTCCTCACAGCACTGGGCAATTTTTCTGCTGGAGGTAATACCCCTTGAATATGCAAAAAGGATAATCTTTAAAAGAATCCTTGGATCATATGCCGGAGCGCCGGTTTCATCATTATTATACCGGTCGTCAAAAACGGCTAAGTCAATTTTATTATCAACCAGATAATTGAGGCAGTATTCAAAAGTGCCGGGCAGTATCTGTTTGTCGAAAAAGACTGGAAGGAAAACACCTTGATCGTATGAATAATCTTTGTATTTTGCCATTTGAATTCTACCTATTTAAAGGTCAGCGGTTTTACTTTCTTTTTAATGAAGATTATAGCATAAATTGATCAAAATATCCAATGTTTTCA
>PIVQ01000016.1 GCA_003354055.1 Desulfobacteraceae bacterium
TATCCTTAGCTTTAAAATAACCGTTATCCAGCCAGAATGAATACCATTTTTCTTCGATACCTTTTGGCTCATATCCTTTATCCAGAGAATCCGAACCCATAATATTACTCCTCAAACCCGTATTAATGAAAAATGGGGATTGTATCAATCCCCATAACCGTATTTACTGTAATGACGAACTTTTATTCAGCTTTTACCGATGTCATCAAGGTCCTTTTGCAATGCTTCCTTGATTTCAGCAATTTCCTTTTGAATGACTTTCTCCATGACTTCAAAGAGAATCTTTTCAATAGTCTTAGAAAATTTCTTTTCAATAACCCGCTCCAAGGCATCTTCCAACTGAGTCTGGGTAACGTCAGGGACATCCGCGTCATCCATTGGGATGACGTCAGTCTCATCTGCTTCACCAGGCCCGGCCACCATCATCTCATCAGGAAGGTCCTCTTCCCCGGATGCATCGAGGCCGGTATCAATATCCGTGAGTTCAATTATTTCCTGGTCTGCATCTTCCGATGATTCCTCTCCAACCACCTGGGTCAGTTCGATAATATCATCATCATTGTCTTGAACCATATATTCCTCACTATTATCCGTCGTAAGCCTTGATACGCCATAGTCTATGGAAACGAAAAATATCAGAGAGAAGGAAAAGTGTCAACAAATTAAACAATAGGCGTTTTTTGGAAGGCCCATTGGAATACCACAGGAAACCCCAAATAAAAAAAAGCTTTCGGATAATCCGAAAGCTTGTTTTATATTAGGTGGTGCCCAGGAACAGAATTGAACTGCTGACACGGGGATTTTCAGTCCCCTGCTCTACCGACTGAGCTACCTGGGCACATCAAACAACGGAAGTGTATATATGTCTTTTGGCAGATGAAGTCAAGGGGAAAATGAGTTTTCAATTAAGAAATCTGCCCTAATTTCCTCCCATGTCTCCAAGAATATATTGTACAAGGCCGGCAGCGGTTGAAGCCGCGGTCTCCGCCCGCAAAATCCTGGGTCCCAATGAATAAGAAACAAAGCCTTGGGCCTCAGCCTTTAGGATCTCACTTTCAGAGAAACCGCCTTCCGGGCCTATGAGCACGATGGCCTGCTGCCCTTTATCTTTTTTATCTCCTAACCGGCCCAGAGGGCAACTTGCCTCTTCCCAGAAGGCAATTTTATGGTCAAACGCTTCTGCCAGCGCCAAAACCTCTCCAAACTCCATTGGTGGCAGGATATCAACCAGACAGCTTCTCCGGCATTGTTTCAGTGATTCCCTGGCAATGGTTTCCCAGCGTTCCATACGGCGGGATATTTTTTTTGAATTCGGACTGGGTACAGACCGGCTGGAAGAGAAAGGAATCCACCGGGATACGCCCAATTGAGTAAGCTGCTTAATCACCCCATCCATCTTTTTATCCTTTAGCATGGCCGAACAAACCGTGAGGTGCAGATCAGACTCGGTTTTAGATTGTTTTTCTTCAACAACAGAGACTTGAACCCGGTCCGGGCTGATGGTTTCAATTTTTCCGGTATAATCCCTGCCCCTGCCATCGGTCATGGCAACAGGGTCTCCGGGCTTTAGCCGCAGTACCCGCCCCATGTGCCTGGCATCCTGGCCTGAGATCACAACCAAGCCATCCTGGGACTCTTTTAAATCAATCAAAAATTTCTGCATAAATAATTAAGACGCTTTCACTAAAAATTACAATTTTCATCAATAATGCATTTTTTTTAATAGAAAAACAAATCTCATTGTAAATTACGCATATCCATCTGCATGAGCTACTGTTTTTCATAACAATTTTATGATAAAAAGAGGGCCATGAATCAAATTAACCATGAAAAAATTATTCTTGCATCTCAATCCCCACGGAGAAAAGAGCTACTTGCCCGGGCAGGTATCAACTTTGACATCGTGGTTGCGGATATTGATGAGGAAGCCCTTCCCTATGAGGCAAATCCCGGTGCATATGCCAATACCCTGTCGAGATTGAAGGCAGAACATATTGCCAAAAGGCATCCCAGTGCCTGGACGATCGGGGCAGATACCATTGTAGTGGTGGACAATCTCATCCTCGGAAAACCCAAAGGCTATGATGGTGCTGTCAAAATGCTCTCATCTCTGAACAACAGAACCCATTCGGTGTTTACCGGATTTACAATAACAAATCCTTCCAGAGAGATCTCAATATCAAAATCAGTGGAGACCCGGGTGGTCTTTAAGCATTTATCCCCTGAGGAGATCAACTGGTATGCGGCAACTGACGAGCCCTATGATAAAGCAGGTGCCTATGGTATCCAGGGAATCGGCGCATTTATGGTAAAAGAGATTTTTGGCTCCTACTCCAATGTGGTGGGGCTTCCTGTATGTGAAATCATAGAAACCCTGACCCGGCTTAAGGTCATTAAATTTTAAGAATACACAATTTAGGAATTCACAATTTAAGGACACTTATTCATGCAGATAAAAAACAATCTAACGCAAATACAATCCCGGATCCGGCAGACGGCAATCGACTGCGGCCGCAATCCTGAAGAGATTAATCTCATCGGTGTCAGTAAACGCAAACCTGAAAATCTTATCCGGGAGGCCATAGAGGCTGGTCACAGAGACTTTGGTGAAAATTATATCCAGGAGGCCATGGATAAAATCGATTCTCTGGGCAAAGACTCTGCCCGCTGGCATTTTATCGGCCATCTCCAGTCCAACAAGGCAAAGTTTGCCGTTAAATACTTTGACCTCATCCATACCGTAGACAAATTAAAGCTTGCAAAAGAAATCAACAAACAGGCTAAAAAAATCGGAAAAACTCAAGGTATTCTCCTTCAGATCAATATTGCAGGAGAAGAAACCAAATCCGGGGCCCAAGCCGGACAGGTACTTGATCTGGTCAGAGAAATCAGCCAATTGGATCATATATCCCTGCGAGGGCTCATGTGCATGCCGCCCTTTTTTGCCGATCCCGAGGAAGCCAGGGGTTACTTTAGAGCCGTTAAAACCATCAGCCTGGAAATCAGCGATGCGAATCTTGCCCGCGTTGAAATGGAACATCTGTCCATGGGCATGAGCAATGATTTTGCCGTGGCCATAGAAGAAGGCGCGACCCTCGTCAGAGTTGGTACTGCAATTTTCGGGAGCCGCGATTGAAACTATTACTTCATACCTGCTGCGGTCCGTGTACTATCTACCCTTTAGAAGTACTGCGACAGAAGGATATGGATGTGATGGGATTTTTCTATCGCCACAATATCCACCCCTTTACCGAATGCATGAAAAGGGAAGAGACCTTAAGAGAATATGCAGATCTTATGGATTTGAAAATGATCTGGCAACAGGGATATGAACTGGAGGAATTCTTAAGGGCTGTGGCATTCAGGGAAAAGGACAGATGCCGGTATTGCTACCATGCCCGCCTAAAAGCCACCGCCCTGGTGGCTAAAAAAGGAAAATTCGATGGATTTTCAACCACACTGCTCTACAGCAAATTCCAGAACCACCAGCGCATTATTGAGACCGGCGAGGCTTTAGGCAAGCAATACGGGTTAAAATTTTTCTACCATGATTTCAGGGAAGGATGGAAACAGGGAATTAACATCTCCAAAGAACGGGGGATGTACAGACAACCCTATTGCGGATGCATCTACAGCGAGAAAGACAGGTATTATAAAGAAAAATAGTCTTTCTTGATCTAATTAGGCGTTTTTTTTCGGCGCATCTGATTGTGAATACTCACTATTTTCTTGTCAGCCTCATGGAGACGGTCTGCCAGTACGGAAAAAAGATGTTTGGCCACTTCAGGATATTTCTCAATAATTTCACCCAGTTTATCTCCGGGGAAGCGTTTAAGCTTGCACCGCCCCTTTGAAACAATGGAGGCGGATCTGGCATCGCCGGTAATGGCGGCCATTTCCCCGAAATATTCTCCGGGCTGGGTGATTTCGGCGATCATTTTCCCGCCTTTGACCACATAAACCGCCCCCTGGACCAGCTTGAAAAAATCTATGTCTGTATTGCCTTCCCGGATAATCACATCCTTGTCTTCATAGCTTTCCACATCAGGATTCACCAGATAGGCAGGCAGAGCTTCTTTGGTTATAGTGGTTTTCTTAAGAACCTCCTCAAGAGATGTTTCTTTAGATTTTATCTTAACAATACCGGCATCTCTCAGCGTGAGCATTCCTTCGGAGACAGCTACTTTACGCAGTTGATCCTCCCCAACTTCTGCTGAAATGGCTTTACCCACCTCATCGGTAACCTCCATGAGTTCATAAAGCCCTACCCGCCCCTTATATCCCGTTCCATTACAATGGGGACATCCTTTGGGGCCATAGATCTTCACCTCGCCAATATCGTCTTTTGCAAATCCGTGAAACTCAAGATCTTCGGGATTATGTCCTGTAACCAACTCTTTGCATTCCGGGCAGAGGCGGCGCGTCAGGCGCTGGGACAAGACCATGGTTACTGAGGATGCCAGCATATAAGCGGGAATGCCGATATCAGCCAGACGACCGATGGTGGAGGGGCAATCATTGGTATGGAGGGTTGCGAAAACCAGATGACCTGTCATGGCAGCCTTGATCGCAATCTCGGCCGTATCAATATCACGGATCTCGCCCACCATGATGATGTCCGGATCCTGACGGAGAAATGCTTTGAGGGCAGCGGCATAGGTCATGCCCACTGATTCTTTCACAGGTACCTGGTTAATGCCCTTAAAGTTGAACTCCACCGGATCTTCTGCTGTCAGGATTTTTATGTCATCCTTGTTCAGCCGGTTCAGAATGGAATAAAGGGTCGTGGTTTTACCGGAACCCGTAGGCCCTGTGACCAGCAAAAGCCCATATGGTCTACTAATACAGCGTTTGAGTATGCCATAAGTACTGGCCTCAAATCCCAAATGAGTCAGATCAACGCTTAAGGCACTCTGATCCAGGATTCGCATGACGATGCTTTCCCCGAACAGGGTTGGCAGGCTTGACACCCTGAAATCCACTGATTTCTTCTTGCCGAACCGAAGCTTAATACGCCCATCCTGAGGCACACGACGCTCAGCTATATCCAGGGATGCCAGAATTTTTATTCTGGAGATTACGGCGTTTTTTATCGATAGGGGCAAATTCATGGCCTTGTACATGCCACCGTCCAGACGATAGCGAACCTGGAAAGATTTCTCAAAGGGCTCGATGTGGATATCCGACACCCCGTCATTGATGGCTTTGGTTAGTATTCCGTTGACCAGCTTGATGATGGGGGCATCCGATGCCATGAACTCATCCGGGGCGTCGTCCATGTCGGCAACACCCACCTCAATCTCCTCGGCAGCCTCGGATACCAGGGATCCGAAGTCATCTACCGAAGTGACGGGCTCGTCGTCTTCCGCGTCCTCTTCAAAATGTAGAAAACTTTTATACTCATCATCGGAGATTTTATAGAAATCCCGATAGGCCTGGATAATTTCGCTTTCCGTAGAGACAAAGACCTTGATATTTTTCCCGGTCTTCTTCTGCAGTTCTTCCACCATCTCGGTGTCTGTGGGCTCGGCCATGGTGACGGACAGATCGTCACCCGAAAGGCCCAGAGGAAAAACCAAATCGGTTTTAGCTATTTCATAAGGCAGGGCTTCTATGGCATCAGGGTCTGCCTTGATCTCTGAAAACTTTTTAACGTTGTAATTATAGAGACGCCCTAAGACATTGATAATGGTATCCGGATCAATATACCCCTTGTTCAGGAGAATACTGCTCAACCTCTCCTGCGTCTTTTTATGGGTATCCAGGGCTTCGTTAAGCTGCATACTGGTGATCTGTCCTTCTTTGGACAGAATTTCACCGATCTTTGTCTTGCCCGCCCCAGACTGGTCTTTGATGGTGGACTTCAGACTGGAGGTAGGTTTTCCCTTTGCACCTTTGGCCATTTATTTTCCTGATGTGCCTAGTTTAGATGAATTTATTGATTTTCAGGCTTTTTATAATTCTTAAACACCCGGATTCCACCGGCCAGAATCAGGAGACTGCCTAAAGTATAAAAACAGAATTTTACGATACCGATTTTATTTGCGAAAAATTCTATGGCTTCCACTTCGGGCATTACCTCCGGTATCCTGAAAAAGACCCCGATACCCACGGCAACTAAAACAATTCCATAATAAAATGTAAATGTACGTTTGTCCATCTAATTAACACCTTTCCATATCTGACAATTGTTTATCAAACTTTTTCTTGATGACCTCTGCCCTGTCGCTTTTTTTCTCCAGACTTTCAAACAGAGTTTCCACATCCGCCTCAAGCCCTGCCAGTTCTTTTGACAGGGTCTGAATTTTTTGCCCGTCCTGATTGGTTGAAGCATCAAGAAGGGCCTGGTTCACATCTTTTATTTTTTCTTCTTTTTCCTCAATTTCATCCTCAATTTTCGTAATTTGCTTATTAAGGGGATTCAATTCTTTGGAGCGGACGGTAATAATCTCTGACTTTTTCTTGCGTAATTCCTTTTTGGACAGGGTATTTGGTCCGGCGTTTTTTACCGGTTCCAGGGATTCAACCTTAGGCACTTCATCCTCCCACCCTTCTTTTTCCAGAAATTCCTGATAGGTGCCTTCAAATATTGAGATCCCGTCCTCCTTGAACACAACCAAACGTGTGGCCAGTGCATGGAGAAACATTTCATTATGGGTAACCAGCACCACAGCACCCTCAAAATAGTTCAGCGCTGCCACAAAGGCATCACAGGCCTCTATATCCAAATGGTTGGACGGCTCATCCAGTATCAGGAGGTTCAACGGCCGGATCAGAAGTTTTCCCAGCATCACCCTGGCCTTTTCACCACCTGACAACACTGAGATTTTTTTCAAGGCCGAATCCTGCTCAAACATCATTGCCCCGCAGATGTTCCTGGCTGCCTGACGATCTATATCCGGAACGGAATGGAGCAATTCCTCTTCAACGGTGAACACAGGATTCAGGGACTGGACATTTGTCTGTTCAAAGTAACCATGGACGACACCGGGATTGGGTTTAACCCCGCCATTGTGCGGCTCCATGCTCTGATTGAGCAGCTTTAAAAGGGTAGTTTTCCCCTTGCCGTTCTTACCGATCACCGCAACCCGGTCTTCGGGATATACCGTCAGGGAAAAATCCCGGATTAACGGTTTGTCTTTCTCCCATCCAAAAGTCAGTTCTTCGGCGGTGAGCATCTGTTTCCCCGTAAAAGGCAGGGTGTTGAATGTAAACTCCAGGTTTTTGAGTTCTGCCAGTTTGTCCTTGTTATCGAGTTTGGAAAGAGTTTTTATCCGGGACTGGACCATATTGGCCAGCCTGGCTTTTGCCCTGAACCTGGTAATAAATTGTTCTATTTCTTTTTTACGTTTGGCCTCATTCTGCCGGGTTTTTTCATAAATTTCTTCATCTTGAGCCACCTGGAGATAATATTTGGCAGTTTCCCCTTTAATTTTGCGCATCTTCCTTCGGTGAATCCCGACGATATGGGTGACCACATTATCCATGAATCCCCGGTCATGGGTCACCAGCAACACCTCTCTTGGCCAGGCGATTAAAAATCTGGAAATCCACCGGATAGAAGTAATATCCAGATAGTTGGTGGGCTCATCTAAAATCAGCAGATCCGGTTCGGACACAAGCACCTTTGCCAGATTAAGCCTGACCTGGTACCCACCTGAAAACTGCATGGGATCCTTTTGCATGTCTTCATTTGAAAATCCAAGCCCTGCAAGAATCTTCTCACCTTTCCAATAGTGATCCTGCTCATGTTCGGGAAGACCCTGCATGGCCTCCTTAATCACCGTATCCTTTTTAAAGCGGATGTGCTGGGAAAGCATTCCTATTCTGTATCCGCCGGGCACGGAGATCCGCCCTTCGTCCGGATGATCGATTCCGGCAATCATATTTAAAAGCGTGGTCTTACCATGGCCGTTGCGCCCGACCAGGCCAACCCGCTCTCCCGGGTTGATCTGCATGCCGGTCTCTTCCAGAAGCAACTGTTCCCCAAAGCCCTTGGAGATGGATTCAATATTCAGCATTTGCCTGTCCGTTTTTTTACATTTGTCTAATTTGCCTGTAACACTTCCGTAGCTTTGCCTTCGCATCGCCTCCCGGAGTTGTTAATGAACTGGTTATCATATCACCAGGTGATTAAATAATAAATACAAGATTTTACTTGACTTGATTTTTTTTGGGCTTTAATAGTTATCCTTTGATTAATTCCCAAATACTAAGCAGAGGACAAAATGACCAAGTATATATATGAATTCGGGCCAGAAAAAACAGAAGGAGATGCAGGTCAGAAAAACCTTCTGGGGGGCAAAGGCGCCAATCTTGCCGAAATGGCCAAACTTGGCCTCCCGGTCCCTCCGGGCTTTACCATTTCAACGGAATGCTGCAACCATTATTTTGACCTTAACGGCCGTTTTCCTGACACCCTGGAAGCTGCAACCCTTGCCGCCATGACCCGAATTGAGTCCCAGACGGGTATGGGATTCGGGGATCCTGATAATCCTCTTTTAGTCTCCAGCAGGTCCGGTGCCAGAAGCTCCATGCCGGGAATGATGGAAACCATTCTCAACGTGGGCTTGTGTTCTGCCACAATCCCGGGATTAATAAAGAAAACCTCCAATGAATGGTTTGTTTATGATGCCTACCGCCGCCTGATCATGATGTACTCAGACGTGGTCATGGAAAAAGCTGAGCAAGTTGTTCCCAAGGATGGCATGGGTATCCGTCTGAACCTTGAAATGATGATGAATAATCTAAAAAACGACAAGGGCTATGGATACGATACGGATATTTCCACGGAAGATATGAAAACCCTGTGCAAACGGTTCAAGAAAAAAATCTATGAAGATCTGGGTAAAGAATTCCCGGATGACCCAAAAGAACAGCTCATGGGTTCCATTGGTGCGGTATTCAAAAGCTGGAACGGAAAACGGGCAGTGTCGTACCGGCGTATCGAGCATATCCCTGATAACTGGGGAACTGCCGTTAACGTTCAGGCCATGGTCTTCGGCAATATGGGAGAGACGTCTGCCACAGGCGTTGCCTTTACCCGGGACCCTGCCACCGGTCATAACAGCTTTTACGGAGAGTGGCTGGTCAATGCACAGGGTGAAGATGTGGTAGCCGGTATCCGTACCCCCAATCCCCTGAACAAAGACACCAAAAATAAACAGAACGAACATCTTGCATCCTTAGAAGAGTCAATGCCCAAGCTTTATACCCGTCTATTTGAGATCCGGAACCTTCTGGAATCCCACTACAAGGACATGCAGGATATTGAGTTTACCATTCAGGAAGGCACACTTTACATGCTTCAATGCCGGGTGGGTAAACGAACCGCCACAGCCTCTCTGAACATGGCCATGGATATGCTGGACGAGAAAATGATCGATGAAAAAACCATGGTCTGTCGTCTGGATCCAAAAATTCTGGACGATCTTCTTCACCCAATTGTTGATCCTGCAGAAGAACAGGCGGCCGTAAAAGTTGCCGAAGGTCTGCCTGCAGGACCCGGCGGTGCCTGGGGTCAGATTGTGTTTACGGCAGAAGATGCGGTCCGCTGGGGCAAGGCGGACAAGAAGGTCATCCTGGTCAGGGAAGAAACAAATCCTGAAGATATTGAAGGCATGCGGGCGGCTGCCGCCGTTCTGACGGCCCGTGGCGGGATGACATCCCATGCAGCCCTGGTGGCCCGGGGCTGGGGTAAATGCTGTATTGTCGGCGCCGGCGCCCTGAAAATTAACTTTGAAACCAAAGAACTGCGGGTAGGCACCCGGGTCTTCAAAGAGGGCGACTATTTTACCCTCAACGGCACCAAAGGTGTGGTCTATGACGGTCGTCTTAAAATGAAAGATGCCTCTGAAAACCCCAGATTCCAAAAATTCATGGCCATTGCAGACAAATTCAGAACCATGAAAGTCAGAACCAATGCAGATACACCTGAAGATGCCCAAACCGCATTGGAATTTGGTGCGGAAGGTATCGGCCTTTTCAGAACCGAGCATATGTTTTACGGAACAGACTCAGACAGGCCCCTGTTCCTCTTAAGAAAAATGATTTTAAGCAAAACCATTGAAGAACGCCAAACGGCGCTTGACGAACTCTTTCCCTTTGTAAAGGAAGAAATTGGCAAAACCCTGTCAGTCATGGACAACAAACCTGTGACCATGCGGCTTCTGGATCCTCCACTCCACGAATTTGTGCCCCAATCCGGGGAAAATCAGCAGGAAATTGCCGATGCTCTGAGAATTGATCTTGAAGAAGTTGTGAAACGGAGTGAACAGCTCATGGAATCCAACCCCATGATCGGTCACAGGGGGGTTCGCCTGGGCATTACCTATCCGGAAATCACCCGGATGCAGATCCAGGCAATTTTTGAAGCCTGTGCAGAGCTGATCCAGGCAGGAAAACATCCTCTGCCGGAAATCATGGTACCGGTTACCTGTAATGAGAAGGAACTGGCCTTTACCCGGAATATTGTTACGGACTGTTATGAGGCATCCCTTGGCAAATACAAGATGGCCTCCATGCCCTATATGTTCGGCACCATGATTGAAATCCCAAGAGCGGCGCTGATTGCCGATAAAATGGCTGATTATGCCGAGTTCTTCTCTTTTGGGACAAACGATCTGACCCAGATGACCTTCGGATTCTCCAGAGATGATATCGGATCTTTCATGAACGATTATATTGACAATGCGATTTTAAATTCCGATCCTTTTGAAACCCTGGACCAGGAAGCCGTGGGCAGCCTGATCACCACAGCAGTTGAAGGCGGACGCAGAACCCGGCCGGACATCAAGCTTGGCATCTGCGGCGAGCACGGCGGGGATCCTGAATCAGTGGTTTTCTGTCACAAAGCAGGCCTTACATATGTATCCTGTTCTCCCTACAGAGTACCCATTGCCCGACTGTCAGCAGCTCAAGCCGCGATAATGAATCCGTAAGCCGTATTCGAAAACCACAAAGGCCTGATCCATAATTCAGTTGAATTTTGGATCAGGCCTTTTTTTTATTATTTTTTTTGCCACCCCCACTTGGAAATGACAAGAACTCACTCAGTAAGATCAGTCAAGATCAATCCAGTATTGGGACCAAGGGCATCTTTCCTTATAGGGAAAACGAATCAGTTCAGTGGCAAGAATTGAGAAATCCTTCTTTCGAATGGTGTAGTAGGAGACCACCTCCTTGTCGGCCAGGGGTTGTACGCCGACAGCCGTAAAAAGGGTTTTGTATTCATCCCCCACAAAACATTGAACCGCACCTGTCAAAATTTTCATCCCTGATTCCTGCTGAATGCCGTGAAGGCTGATCATGGTGATCTTAAAATCTTTACCTTTAAAATGATTCACAGCATCGGTGCGGGTCAGTTCACATGTCAGGAAATTCTTAAAGCTGGCCTCATAACGGTTATACTCTTCTTCTGCCGCCAAAACCGGAAGAGAGATTAAACCAAAGAAAAGAAGAATTATCAGAATCTTTATCCGCATATTATCCTTTTGCTTTCGTGGGGGGATTCGTGGCATTGGGGCCGGATTTTACGGACTGATCTGCTTTGGTTTTAACCAATTGTTTTATGGTGTTCTGGAGGTTGTCTAAGGCCACTGGCGTTACCATAACCGTTCCTGCCCCTGAGAATTTTGAGATAAAATACTTTTTAGTTTTCTGGTTGTTGTAACCCGTCTCTACCAGAATGGGAATCTGGTGATCTATTTTTAGGAGGTTGCCCACAAATTGTTCGGTTGCCATTCCCGGCATCTGATGGTTGGCAATGATCAGTTTAAATTTTTCCGGCTGGTTTCTGAAAATACTCAGGGCCTGTTCCCCGTTGTGGGATACCATGGCTGTATAGCCCATCCGATTGATCACAGAGGTAATAAGGCGGCTTCGTTTTGTGTTCGTGTCAAGGATCATTATATGACGGTCCCCATGGAGCATCCTGACACCCGTTATCGGTTTAGCCGTTTTTTTCCTGGATTTCCCCGCTTCACCCGGTGCCCACTTATTTCCGTTAAACGGATGCACCAAGGTTACATCAATCTCAAAGGCTTTGGAAGAAATAAACATATCGTTTTCATTTTCCGGTACCTTGATCATAAAACTTTTATCATGGGCAATATACTGCCTCAGCCATCGCCGGTATTCCAGATCCTCACCAGACAGGATCAGCAGTTTGGGCCCGGCGTCGGATGTCACCTGAATAGAGTGGTAGATCATTGGAGTGTGGGAATATGGGACCTCTATTTCTTTATAATTTTCTTCCTCGAATTCTACTATAAAATCCCTGGCCTGGGAAGTTGCTGCGACCAGAAGCCCCACAATGATAAAGATAATAATTCGTTTCATGATCCATACCTTTTGAAAATTTACTTATTTAACGCAAGTATCGGCAGTCTGTGCCCGATTCTTAATCATCCACCCCAAATTTAAATAAAAACTTAAAGCAAAAACCAAGATAAAACAAATAGCAGAACATAGAGTCCGCCCAGGACAATTATAGGTATTTTATGGTCTGTTTTACGTCTGGCACGGATCAGGGCAAGCCCCAACCCGGTCACACTGGCAGCCAATCCTAAGGCAACCACATAGACCAGATACCGGACAAAACCCATATCCCAATCGGTTCTTAAATTCAACTGATAAAACCGGTCAAAAACAGTTTCAAACTCCGGCTGGGCCTTGTGGAATACGATTAAGGTCACAAATAGAATCACCCAGGCCAGATAATTAACCAAAATAAAAAGTCGGGCCCAGAGATCTTTGGATTTCCGCCGTTCTATAAATTTACCTGATCGCCTTATTACCATCTCCTCTTCTTTTTTTGTTTACTTTCAATTTAGCTTTATATTATTATTTCGTTATGAATTCCATAGTTCTTTCCAAAAAACAGTTCTACGAATTAAAAGATATGGTCTATACCATATCCGGTATCAATCTCCATGAGGGTAAGCTGGAACTATTAAAATCCAAAATTGCCAAACGGATGAGGGTTACTAAAAAATCCTTTGCTGAATACCTGAGTTATCTGAATTCCAATGAAAATGAAGTAATAGAATTCATAGACACAGTAACCACCAACCATTCATTTTTCTTCCGGGAGAACCGCAGTATCGCCTATATTGTCAATCAGCTGGCGTCCCTGCCTGATGCGGGGAGAAAACCCATAAAAATATGGTGTGCAGCCTGTTCCACTGGAGATGAGCCCTATACCATTGCCATCCAGCTTGCGGCCCAGAACCTTTCATTTTCCATTTTGGCCACAGACATCTCCCACTCCGTCCTTGCAACAGCCACCCGTGGTATTTATAGAAACGATAAACTTAAAAATGTCCCCATGCCACTGCTCCGTCGTTATTTTCAGCGGGGCAGCGGCAAATACAAAGGATTCGTGCGAATAAAAAAAGAAATCACCGACCATGTCCGGTTTGAACGATTTAACCTGATCACGGATGCCCCCTTATCCGACAAGTTCGACGCCATTTCCTGCAGAAATGTGATGATTTATTTTGATATGCCCACAAGTGAAAGGGTGGTAAATAAGCTCTATCAAAATATCCACCCACAGGGATATTTCGCCATAGGAAATGCAGAGAGCCTGATGAATCTGAACCACAGGTTTAAATCTATTCCTAAGATTCCCAGTTTATATGTAAAATAGCGAGAGCCGCGAGGATTGCAAAGGCAGCTCAAAATCTGTGATGAACTTTTTTCCAGTATTTTTTTTGCAACCTGCAGTATCTGACCACTCTTGCCAGGATATCCACCCCCATTAATGTGCTGATGTACGCTAAGAGATTACAATCAACCTGGAAAACGATTATTTTTTTTAAGGTAGCGGTTAATATTCAGTTCAAAGGATATATAATACAAGATTTTAATTCGAGTTAACCGTTATTTCAGTCCATTTTTTGACATCTGAAAAATCTTTTTTATTCTATGAGTTACAAACACAACAACCGACATGGATTTTTAAATTCTTCTTTTAATTTCTTTTCCGACACTAAAACTATATCCTAACTTTTCGCCTATACTCCAGTATTCACGAGCCTCTGCAAAATATACAAGCGGATTAATTTTTGACATATCAAAACCTGCCCGTTTTGAACTATCCGCTTTGTCCTCGTCAACATGTGATTCAAGAACCTCACCTAAAATATGGGTGTAATCACCAATGATTATTTCTTGAGAAACTCTACATTCGATATTATACGGGCACTCCTTTATGATGGGTGGTTTTATTTTTTTGGATTCAATGGGAGTTAATTCTGCCTCTTTAAATTTATTTCTTTTCCGGCCTGAAGTGATACCGCAATAATCAACTTCTTTATATATAGAAGCACCGGGGAAGTTAACTGAAAACTCCCCTGTCTTTCTTATCAGTTCCAAAGAATACCTTGGCTTTCTGATTGAAATGCCAATGGTTGGCGGAGTTGAACTTGCGATACCTATCCATGCCAATGTAATAATATTGGCTTCTTCTTTTATTCCGCTTACGATTAATGCCGCCGGTACTGGGAAAATTGCATCAGAAGGACCTAATTGTTTTTTCATGACTTTCCTTTCATTGGTTTAAGATTTTCGTTTTCTGTTATTTCCTTATTTTTATTGGCATAAATAACACCAGTGATAGCAATTAACCCGCCAATGATTGAAATGATTGACGGAAGTTCATTCAGCCAGATCCATCCGATAAGGATTACGATGATGGGAACAGTATATAAAAACGAGGCAGCCTTTGATGCATCCATATTTTTTAATACTACAGCCCAACATAAATAAGCCACGGCCGCCGGAAATATTCCCAGATATATAACTGAGATAGTATATTTCAGGTCGACATGCGATATCTTTCCCAAAAAGCTGTATCCAAAAGGGAACATTGCAATGGTGCCGCTCCACAAACAATAGCAGGTGACCTCTATGGGGGTATATTTTTGTAGCAGTGGTTTTTGTAAAATGAAATACATAGAGTGAGCAATTGCTGCCACAAGAACAAATAAAGAACCTTGTTTAATAGCAATGCCGTTTGAAAATGAGAAAGCCATTAATGACACTCCAAAAAAACTGATACCCAAACCGATTATAAAATTGACTCTAATTTTTTCTTTAAGAAAATAAAACCCCATCAAAGAGGTAAATAATGGTGCCATATTTACAATAAAACAGGCTTCTCCGGCTGTGGTTGTGAGTTCTCCATAGTTTAATGCAATATTGTAAATAGAAATCCCAATAACTCCAGTGATTAAAAAATGGGCCAGATCCTTAATTTCCGGCAAATGGATTTTTTTAATGAATGCAAAGATCAGTAAGGTAATTGAGGCAACGATATACCGGAATAAAGCCAACTCAAAAGGATGATATTCATGAACGGCATGACGGATTCCGATAAATGCGGATGCCCAGAAAATAATCACTAAGACGATACAAAATTGAGCCATATTTCAGATCCTTTTAGATTGTTTTTATTGACCCATTATCTATGGTACTGATAATATCATGTCAAATGAATATAAATGATAGATTAGTTCATAAAAAATGATACTTAGGAGATGAGTAGATGGATCTGGGAAGTCTTAGAATTTTTCACGCCACTGGGGTCGAGGGGAGTGTTTCAAAGGCTGCTTTAAAATTGAACTGTGTCCAATCAAATGTCACAGCCAGGATTAAGCAACTTGAGGATGATTTGGACGTTAAGCTATTTTACAGAAAAAAAAGGGGGATGGAACTAACCCTGTCCGGAAAAATTCTCATGGAGTATGCCCAAAAAGCCAAGGTGCTCTTTAAAGAAGCGAGGAAGGCGGTACAAGAAACAGGCACATTGAAAGGCCCCCTTATTATCGGGTCATTGGAGTCCACTGCCGCAGCTCGTTTGCCGGGAATACTCACCCGTTTTCATTATGAATACCCTGATATTGATTTAACCATTCAAACCGGAACCGATACAGAACTCAAAAGTATGATAACAAAATATCAAATAGATGCTGCCTTTGTGGAAGCTTTTGCAAAAAACCCACTATTTGATCAGATACCTGTATTTAATGAAGAATTAGTTGTTGTTACCGGTAAAAATGCGGGTCCGCCAGGATCGATGGCACGTCCGACATTGATCGTGTTTCCCACAGGGTGTACCTACAGACGTATCCTTGAAAACTGGTTTTCCAAAAAAGGGGCTCATTCTTTTAAAATTATGGAATTCGGTTCCCATGAAGGAATTTTGGGATGTGTATCTGCAGGTCTTGGAGTTACTCTATTTCCTGTATCCTTAATTAGAAAATTAAATTACAACGACAAGATAAAAAGTTATAAACTCCCCAAAAACATCAGTACTTTAAGCATTCATTTGATAAAGCGAAAAGATACTCTTATATCCCAGGCGATGACTGAATTTCAGAAAATAGTATATGAAGAAACTGAGTGATCTATAAGAAATAAAAAAAAGCATATACCTATAAGGTTCTCAGGTGTATTACAAAATAGTTTTTGGCTTCCGGCAATTTTAGATATTTAGACCAGTTCATTTGATGACCATATGTATCTTAGGATCCAGGAAACGAAAAACGATCCAAATCTCGCCCATTGTAATTATTAGCTGACATTACGCTTGAATCGGGGTGACACCCTTTGTTCAGCGAGAAAAGCTGTGAGACATTACCTTTTCTCGCTTTTCCAGCTCTTCTCGCGTCTCTCGCTGCTTCAGTCCTTTATATGTGCCTCAACAGTAAACCGCCTGGTAATCATTTCTGCAATTTCCTCGGCAGAGGTTTCAATGGGTTTGTTGCTCACGTTGATCATTGAAAACCCTTTGGTGATATAATATTTTTGGGCTTTGCGAATCTCTTCTTCCACCTCTTCCCTGCCGGAATAGGCATAGATATCATTGGCACCTAAGCTTTCCTGACGCATCTTTCTGTGGGCCACCAATTGCTCCGGATTAATATTCAGGGCAATCACCCGACGCCGGTCCACATGATCAAGATTTTCCGGCATTGGAACACCTGGTACGTAAGGAATATTAGCCACTTTCCATCCTTGTACCGCCATATACATGGACAGGGGAGTTTTTCCGGCCCTGGACAGCCCTACCAGAATAATTTCCGCATTGGTAAGGGTTTCGGGGTTTAATCCGTCATCATGGGCCAGGGCAAAATCAATTGCCGATACCTGCTGCAGGTTGACCTGGTGAATTTCCCTATACAAGCCCGGGAGTTCCAGGGGCGGCTTGTCTAAAAACGCCTGGATCTTGGAGAGAACCGGTCCCATGAGATCGATGGTCACAATATGATTATCAATGCCCTTACGGGTCAGGTATTTTCGAAGATGAGAGTCTACAATGGTGTGTACAATTAGACTTTCAATATCCTTAACCTTGTCAATGAGGACATCCACCTGACTTTCCATGCGGATATGGGGCATTTTAACCACGGTTATTTCAGAGTCCGGGAACTGTACCAGCGTGGATTCCACCAGGTGAAAGGCATTGATACCCTGGCCGCACGAGGCAATGTAAATCATCTGAAATTTTTTGGAAGCAAGTTCGTCTATCATAAAATAAGCCCTTTATCCCCTCATCTATTTAAGTTATAAAGACTCTCATACCGAAACAAAAACCAAGAGTCAAACGGAGAACGCGGTATGGGACACAACGACAAGGGGCATTATGCCCTAAAACACCCCGGCAAATCACTTGACCCAAAACTTAGCAAAGTCGTTAAGGCTGCAGCCAGCGACGGGTTACTCACCTGTGCATCCGCCCACAAGGCAGCAAAAACCTTGGGATGTACCCCCGGAGACATTGGGACACAGGCAGACCTTCTGGAATTGAGAATCTCTCAATGTCAGCTCGGACTTTTTGGATATTCTCCGGATAAAAAGAATCTCGACCCGGATGTTGAGATACCCGAAGGCCTGGAGGATGCCATCCTTGATGCCCAGGATGAAGGCAGGATCTCCTGCCGTCAATGCTGGGACATGGCCAAGGTCCATAACATCTCCAGACTGGATATGGGATCTGCCTGTGAAAAAAAAGAAATCCGGATCAAACCCTGTCAGTTAGGGGCCTTTTAAGGCACCTCTCATGATAGTGGGTACGGGCACCATCAGGATCAAATTATTCGGGGTTGCCTCTTTAAAGGCCAAACGAAAGATTGTTAAATCAATGATCGGACGGCTCTCCAACCGGTTCAACATTTCAATCGCCGAGACAAATCTTAATGACAGTCTGGACTGGGCCGAGATCGGCTTTGCCATGGTGGGGAATGATACCAGAATAATCAATTCAAAAATCGACAAGGTCTTCAACATGGCTGATGAAATGGGGCTGGCCATGATTGCAGATACACATATGGAGATTATCCACCTCTAACCTGAAGTATTTTCCTGGCCGGTTTCAAGTTTTTTACGGGTTTTCCGCTTCCGCCGCTGCTTTTGTTTTTTTTTCCTTGCAATCTTTTGGGATTCCTTGTCCGGAACACCTTTTTCCATTGCCTCAATTTTTTCCACCAGGCTGCGAAGAGCAATAAACCGGTTCAGATGCTGGGATCTGTATTTTCCCACTTTTACGGAAATCCCTGTGGGGTTGTGGTGTAAAAACACGGCTGAAGAGGTTTTATTGACTTTCTGCCCTCCCCTGCCCGAGGCCCTGATAAATTTTTCCAGGATATCCGCCTTGTAAATTTTAAGGTCAGCCATCTTTTTTTCAAGTGCTTCTATTTTTTTCTTATCCGGTCCCAAACGCTTCCAATCCCTTTTCCGGCAACGGGTTTACACAAATAAGGGTTTACAATCCTTCACCCATCAATTATAGCAAATCGCAAAAATATGTTCCGAAACCATAGTACCTTTTTCTACCACGTAAGGTTGGAGATTCCGCATACTACAATCGATTTGCCTTTTGGCGATTGCCTTTTCGGTTAAGGTTTTTCGGAACGTTTTGTTGACAATCACTATAAGACCGTAGATCATATCAGAAAATATTTCATAAACATAGTCTCGGAGCCTGATGATGAAAAACGCTGTCCTGCATAAATGGTGGGTTTCTATCCTGGTTGGTCTCGCATTCCTGCCCGGGCTCTGCCAGGCACTTCCGTCTGCCACCAACAAATTTGTAATCATCCGCGGGGAAGACCCAAGTAACACAAAAACCACCCTGTTTCTGCCCTATGCCTTTCCTTCCGAATCCATGGGCACCACGTTCGGAGCCGGTAGCATAGTCAAGGGCTACCACCAGGAACAATTGCTTTTCGGGGCCACGGTTTTCGGCAGCAGCGATGCGGCAGGAGGTGTTATTTTAGGTATGTGGGACTATCGTTTACCCGGGCTGGACACCCTTTATTTCTCCGCTATGGGATCGGCGGGTTATTATCCGAGACAGCGGGCCTACACCAGTCTTAATGGCACAGGTCTTGACACTGAAGCCGGGGGTAATGATTCCGATGAAAACGACTATATGGAACATGACGGGTTTGACAAATGGTTCGACTATAAATTCGAATATGTCTTTCCCATCGGCGGTCTTGGTAATCGACGGATCATTTCCTATCATACCAGCGACGGGATGCTCAAATCCGGCGCTTCGGGTGGATTTGAGTGGAACCCATTTACTTCCGGCATCACCACTCTGATGATAAAACAATACAACCGGTACCAGAGCTACAATACTGACAACGGCACTGTTTCCGGAACCATCCACCCCATTGAAGTGGGACTGCGCTACGACAATACAGACTTTACCCTGAACCCCTCCAAAGGCAGTTCACAGTATATTGCACTGACCCGGGATTTCGGATGGACCGGGTCTGAAACCTCATGGACTTTTTTTGAAATTGAAGCCAGCAAATACTTCGATCTGGGCCCGTCCAAAATCGCAAGACAAAGAGTAATTGCCCTGAACGGGTGGACAGGCGACACCTTGTCATATAAGAAGGCAAGCACCGGAGGGGGGGATACGGTACTTCAAAATAATGCGCCCTTTCTTGCCGGGGCACGATTAGGCGGATTCTGGCGCATGCGCGGCTATGATGCCAATCGGTTCAATGACCGGTCCGTTGTCTATGCATCAGCCGAATACCGGCACACCCTGTTTTACAACCCTATTGCCGATATTTCCTGGCTGCGTTTCCTTCAGCTGGACTGGTTCCAGATCGTAGGCTTTGTGGAAGGCGGAAGGGTGGCCAATGAGTATAAGCCATCAACCCTTTTCTCACACTGGAAAACAGATTTCGGCCTGGGCATAAGGGCCATGGTTGCCTCAGGTATTGTCCGGTTGGATTATGCCTATTCAGATGAAGGCAGCCATGTCTGGTTCATGGTCGGCCAGCCTTTTTGAGCTTGTTCGCAATGGGTTATCCTAAATAGTAGAAAAAATTATGACTTTTTTTCATAAATTAACCGTAAATACTTAAAATTATTTACAAAACAATGACTTTCCTGATTTACATTTGATAAATTATCCGATAAACTCAATATATGAATTGCGAATTATTTTTCGCAAAAATGCGTGCAAGGAAGCACAGTTTTTTAAAACCATGATGGTACTATGACAAGACTATGCAAATATGATTCTTTTTTAATTGGGAAATCCGATGATCAGCTCGTACAGATGTACGGGACCGCCGGAGTCTTGCCGTATAACAATTTAGTTATCAGTCCAACGGGTTCCCATGCCAAAAACCGCGACTTTAATCTGTCTGTAAAAAAACAGACCAGCACCATGCGAATCAACGAATCTTCAGGCTGGATCATTAAAAATCAATTAACCCATAAATCCAAGGTTCACAATTACGGTATTCTTTCCCGCATGTTTTTCTCCGGCGCCATCCGGTATCAACCCGGGAATAAAGGGAAACTATTCAGAATATATGAAGAAACCATTGCGTGTGAATCCTTGAAAGAGAACACCATTTTTGATGTCTTCTTTTCCTATGACGGTATGATCGGAACCACCTCCCGTAACGGTGGTGCCAATTTCAATATCAGTCTGACCGTGGCCTATGAAAATGAACTCAAAATCATCTCTAAAATGGATGGAATATCTTATCTGGGGGCAAAAACCTGCAAAGGGCGATCACACCTGACAGACAACCTTGTCAAAACCCGCGGCACCCGGGTGACGTTTGTGATTCATTATGAAATAAACCTTGCTGCCAATGCAGATCCCATGTCAGTTTCCGAAGTCCATTTTCAAAAGCCTGAAAATAATTTCTTTAAAATTATTACACGCTAGTAACACCATACTAAAGCTTAAACAGTTCAGATTTTATCCATTACGCCTGCATAGAACTCACAGGCGTCTACGATCTGGTCTACCTGGCAATTTTCATTGACCATGTGGGCCAGCTTATATTCACCAGGACCAAATCCTATGGTGGGGATCCCCATTTCCGTGGTAGTCACAGCATTGGTACTGAAATCCCAATAATCAAACTCCGGGGATACTCCAAAAGCCTGAGTAAATGCAGCTGCACAGGTATTGGTAAGGTAGTGGTTCATATCAATCTGCCAGGCCGGATGAAATGGGTGATAGTTTATTTCAACACCTGTCCAGCTCTTTCGATGAAGTACACCGATCTCCCAGATGGCTTTTTTCCCCTCCACAATTGCATTCATTTCCCTGTCAATGGTCTCTTTCGTCTCTCCCAGAACCATACGCCGGTCAAGATAGATTTCGCATTCAAAGGGAACCGCATTCAAAGACTCGCTCCGGCTTGAAATTTGTGATGCTACGAGCGTCCCGTTTTCACCTTTGGTTTCTAAGAGTGCATCACTGGTTTTCTCAATGCGCTGAATAATCTGTGCCATTTCATAGATGGCATTCAATCCTTTCTCAGGTGCTGAGCCATGGGCAGATATGCCGTGGGTTTTTATGGCGATCTGTGCCTTTCCCTTATGGCCTGTCACAAGTTTATTATCCGAGGGTTCGCAGATGACCATATAATCCGGTTTTAAGGTGCATTCCCTGAACAGATGCTTGAGGTTTTCTCCATCGCAGTCTTCCTCCATTACCGTGCAGGAGACATAGATGGTTTTGTCTTCGCAAAGCCCCAGCGTTTTTGCTATTGCCCCGGCATAAACAGATGCGGCCGCCGCCGACTTCATATCAACGGATCCCCTGCCGTAGAGCCTGCCGTTGTCGATCACACCGCCAAAGGGATCATGGATCCACTCTGATACATCACTTACCGCCACCGTATCAATATGCGAGTCAAACATCACAACCTTCTCACCGTTGCCGATTCGCCCCAGAAGATTGCCCATGGAATCGACAAGGACTTCATCATAATCCAGGGATAACATTTTTTCTTCTATGAACCGGATTATCTTTTGTTCATCTCCGGTATAGCTTTTTATTCTTACAAGATCCTGTGCAAATTCGACAAGATCCTGTTTTAATTCTTTAACTGCCGTTTTTATAATTTCCATTTTATTCTCCCTTGATGAGGCCGACCCTCTTGTTGTTATGAAGATATATTCTGCTGAAGCCTTAACCGGTCAAGACTCTTTTGCCAGTTTGAATGAATGGTTCTTTTTGCCAGGGCAAGGTCTCCGGCTGTTAATGCCGAAATTAACACCTCATGCTCCAGGATCGAAGATTTGTCATGGGAGGTGCCGTTAAAAAAAATTATCTCAAGACGCCGGTACCTTATTTTAAGATCCTGCAGTATTTTTATCAGATGGGTATTTTGTGAGCGTTGAATAAAATAATCGTGAAATTCGGCATCGGCTCTGGATGCAGCCACAGGATCTTTATTCTCCAATGCTGTTTCCAACCGGTTGTTGGCCTGCTTCATCCTGGAAACATCTTCTAAGGTTATCCCGTGAATGGCCGTGGATACGGCCAGTGTTTCAAGGGTCCGTATAATGGGATAAATCATTTCCGGCTCTTCGGGAGGAATCGGAGATATTCTTGTCCAGCGGTTTGCAGAAGATTCAATCAAATTTTTATCTTCAAGCCTGCGAAGCGCCTCTCTTACCGGGGTCCGGCTTACGCCCATATGCTCTGCAAGTTCTTTATCAACGATTTTTTCCCCGGGCTGCAGCACCCCTTCCACGATCCAGTCCAATAAATTATTGTAGACCGTATCCCGCATAGAAGGACGATCAATTTTTTTATTTTTTACAGGCAAAGGCATAATTTTCACCCCCGATTTCAATTAAAAGGATATCCGAATTTTGAATATTGGATGTGATATATCGGATACATGTGTATGTCAATATTAATTATTTTCCAGCCAGACTTCAAATCCTAAAAAAACGGATACCTGTTTTCAAACGAAAATTGTAAACGGATTGGAAAAACCAATGGAGATATAAAGGAAGGCCTGCTGGTGGAAAAAAAACGGGAAACTACAATTTACTGAGATGGCCTGCAGACTGACAACATCTGCAGGCCATCTTATTTTAAAGAGACACTAAAGATTATTCGTTCATCTCATATGCATCAATCAGGGAATATACATTGTCTTTGAGCACGGTATCAAACCGTTCCTGGTTTGGAACCGGGCGTTTGACCATCTTCAGACATGCAGCCTGCTGCGCTTCAGTGCTGGTTGGTTTTGAATAGAGATCAAGTCCGTATTCGGCAAAATCCCTTACCATGAAGTCAAAGATCTGGTCTAGAAGACTGTCATCGATATTTTCAATGGCCGCACTTTCAATGATCAGCTGGCCATATGCGACCAGAGTGAAAACCTCGCCAACACCCAGAAGATAATCAAAGTCGTTCATCATCTGATCTTTGAGTTCCATACCTGAAGCCATGAGGAATTCTTCATAGGCTTTTATCTGTTCCTTGAACAGGTTGATATTGGGAAGATCCTTGGTGTCATAGGCTTTACGGAAATCATGGAACTGAATTTTTGCATACCCGCGGGTCGGCCCCTGTTCAAACAGATAGCCATCATTCTGATCCCCGGTTATTCTGGGAACCTCATCAAATTCACCTGGGTTGAAAAAATAACTGGCGATCAATTTGACAATCAGGGCCATGTTGACATGACGGGTGCCTTCAAGTTTGGGAAAACCCCGAAGTTCAACCACAGCCTGCTCAAAGTAGAGATCTTTTTCAAACCCTCTGGCTGCAATGATGTCCCAGAGCAGTTCATGGACCTCTTCACCCTGGAGTGCCACTTTCATTTTCATGATGGGGTTATAGAGAAGATACCGTTTGTCATCTGCAGATGCACACCTCATGTAATCGGTTGCTCTCAGGCCGAACAACTTCATGGCGGCAAGACGGCTGTAAGCATCAACAAAGAGTTTTTTAACATGGGTGAACTCGGTAACGTATTTTCCGTAAAGATTCCTTTTGGCAGCATGGTTCAGGGCTTCATAAAAGGAATGGGTCACAATCCCGGTGGCACCGGAGCCGATATTGAACTTGCAGACGTTGATTGTGTTGAGCATATCATCCCAGGCCTTAGAGCCTCTGGATAATATTTCATCCTCTGTAATGGGATAATCATGCAGTTCAAACTCAGACACATAATTCTGAGCCCAGATCACATTCTGGATACATTCATACTTCTCATGTTTTGAATCCACGGCAAAAAACACATAATCATCCGTGCCCTCAACTTTACCAAAAACAGTGACGATACTTGCCTCATTACCGTTTCCAATGTAATATTTGGAGCCTTTGGCAAGGTAGGTGCCGTCTTCCTGGGGAACAAGTACCATGGAAGAGGAATAGATGTCAGCTCCGTGTTCTTTTTCCGACAGGCCGAATGCGCACAGGGGATTTTCCTGAAGTTTTTCCACGGCCAGATGCTTAAATTTTTCATTGTCTCCAAGGAAAACAGGATCAAGGCCCAGGGTGGACACATGGAACATATACCAGTACGGCGTTCCGTAGAAACCGCATATTTCAGAAAATTCATACATGCGGTAGGTGCTGTAATACTGATCAGCATCCCCATAGCCTTTGGGCAGAAACAGGGTTTCAAAAATTTTTTCTTTTTTAACAAACTCTGCAAAATCATAGGTGAATTCCCTGGAACGATAATCCTCCTTCATCTTTTTCAAGCCCTTGTTTTCAAACCATTCAATGGTTTTGAGCATGATCTCTTTGGATCGTTCATCCGGGTAATTTCTGTCCTGATATTTTTTGGGATTTAATAACAGCATGTCTGACACCTCTTTTCTTTATATTGTTTGTATACCAACTTGATCCGGTTAAAAAAAACGAGCTAAGCCCAGATTAAATCCTTCAGGAGCCGTTTAAACAGAATCTGCTCCTCAGGGTTAAAATCCGCCAGCAGTTTTTCATTGGCCTGTTTTCTTGCATCAATCAGTTCGGATTTCATCTTATTTGCCTTGGCCGAGAGAAAAAGACGGTTAACCCTTTTGTCTTCCGGATCCTGTTTTTTATTGATCCAGCCGCCTTCCACCATCCTGTCGAGAACACCGGACAGGGTCGCTTTATCAAGGATGAGCACCTTACCCAGTTCTGAAGCGGTCATTCCCTCTTCATACCACAGTCCCTCCAATACCAGGTGCTGCATATTGGTAAGGCCAAACGGCTTGAGTTGTTTTTTAAAATCACCATGTGCCTTCTGGTATGCCTTCCCCAAAAGAAACACGGTACAATCTGGTACATCACTGGATTGTTTATTCATTTACTGTATCCTCCGTATACGAACAATTAATACAATTCATTGAGAAAGTCAACGTTTTGCACAAAAACACCAATACTCATAAAATAAACACCGTTATTGGGGGGATATATTTCAATAGCAGTTTTTTCCCAAAACTTGGGTCTTAGGAATCGTTACAAAATAACTTGATCTAAATTGTTTCCAAAACCCCTTAAAAGACAGGGTATTTTGAAAACAAAAGATCAAGTAATTTTGGAGCCGATCCTTAGATACTTTTAAAAGATATGATAGTGAACCGGAGTTAGAACTGTCTATCGATTGAAATCTGCCTGGGCGGCACCTTCCAAATTATGAAGGTTGTCTGAGCTTTTATACCTTCCAGGGGAAGGCGGCCTAAGGTGTGGTCACTCCTGATGTGGTATTCAGATGAGTGGCTTTGGAAGAAATCAGCCATTTATCCAGCATCAGGGATAAATCCTTTGGTTTAACAGGTTTAGAAAGGTAATCATTCATCCCTACATCCAGGCATTTATCCCGATCTCCCTTCATGGCATGGGCGGTCATTGCAATGATTGGTACCTTTGGATTTTTTACACCTGAATCTGGTTTTCGAATTTCCCTGGTGGCATCATATCCGTCGACTTCAGGCATCTGACAGTCCATAAGAACAAGATCATAATGATAATTTACCATGGCATTTATTGCATCCTGCCCGTTGTTTACAGCATCGGCCCTATATCCGATTTTACTCAGCATTTTTAATGCCACTTTTTGATTTATCCGATTATCCTCTGCAAGTAAGATACGTATTTGTCGCCTTTCATCTTCCGAGAGGGAATATTGCGTAATGATATCATTATCAACGGGCTCCTGAATTCTTTCTCTGCGATGACATATTTTTAAAAGGCAAGAACGTAGTTGAGCCATTTTCACAGGTTTTGTCAAATAGGCATCAAAGCCAATGGCTTCCAGGTCTTTCACGGTCCCTCTTTCTCCGATGGAACTCATCATCAGGAGACGCGTCTGCCTTATTTCAGAGTGTGCCTTTATCTTTTGACCCAATTGTTTTCCATCCATTTCAGGCATCTGCATATCAACAATTGCAATTTCAAATGGACGGTTATTGCGTACTCCTTCTTTTAGTTTGTCTAATGCAGTCGCACCGTCAGGGGCTTCATCGTAGGTACACCCCCATAATTTCAGCTGTTCTTTCACCACACGCCTGTTTGTTTTATTATCGTCAACAATTAAAATATATTTCCCCTGAATATCTTCGGGTAATGACACGGGGTCTGGTATGGACTTTTGTTTTTCAAATTTTGCGGTAAACCAAAACTTGGAACCTGCGCCCTCTTTGCTTTCTACACCTGTTTGCCCACCCATCAACTGGGCCAATCTTTGGGAAATCGTCAAGCCAAGGCCTGTCCCCCCGTATTTTCTTGTTGTGGAACTGTCCACCTGGGAGAAGGATTTAAATAACTTATCCATTTTGTCTTTCGGAATGCCAATGCCGGTATCCTTTACTGTGAATTTGATATGGGCCAGGTCTTCGGTCTCGTTTTCCAGATGACTATTGATGACTATTTCACCGGAGTGGGTGAATTTTACGGCATTGCCTGCAAGATTGATCAAAATTTGTCGAACTCTTCCCGGATCCCCCCTCAACAAGGAGGGTACATCCGGATGTATGACACTCACATACTCCAGCCCCTTTTCCTGGGCTTTGATGGCAATAAGGTCACTCACAGCATCCAGGGTAACCCTTAAATCAAAATTGATGGTCTCAAGTTCAAGTTTGCCTGCTTCAATCTTCGAATAATCCAAAATGTCGTTGATTAAAAATAAAAGGGAATCGCCGCTAATCTTTATAGTTTGAGCAAATTCTACCTGTTCTTCGGTGAGTTCAGTACTCATGAGAAGTTCACTCATCCCGATAACACCATTCATGGGAGTGCGGATTTCATGGCTCATATTTGCTAAAAAGTCGCTCTTTGCTTTATTTGCAGACTCAGCTTCAATTTTTGTCTTAACTAATTTTTTTTCAATCTTTTTCCGATTTTCAATCTCATCTTTCAGCTTTCTATTTCTGTTATTCAGGATGATCATTTGATGATCTCTGAACCTTGTAAAATAAAACAACCCTATAAGGCCGATCATATAAATTATGGTATGGACGAAAACCAGTTTATTCTTTGTCTGTTTTACTGTCTCAGTATAGACGCCTGCCGGTATTGTAACACTTATACCCCCTCTGATATCCCCAAGTTCATATCCCTGTTCAGCGTGGCATTTCAGACACCCGTCCTTAACAAACAGGGGAGCCATATACCGGTAAACCATTTTTTCTTCTATATATTCAGTAAAATTCTCTTTGCCGCTTATAAAATGGGCCAATGCCTTTTTTTCCCACTCATCAGCACCATTACCCGGTCTAATGGGGTTTGCGCTTGTGATATGGTATTGGATATTATTTTCTTTTTTAGCTATTTCAGCAATTTGCCGGGTCATAAAGGCGGGATTGATTTTTGTTAACTTTATACCGGTTTCTTCTGCTGTGATATCCCGATTTGGAACTTTGAGAAAGGGATTGGGTTGTGTTTGATTCGTTATAGGAACATATACTCCACCATGCATTGCATTCCATAACCTGGTCGTTTCTATTTCTGAAAAAAAGGCACTTCCGATGCTTTTTAAAATTAAAAAATTATTTTTATTTGATGTGGATACATTTGAAATAAATGAAAAGGCCAGAACACCTGTCCAGAAGAATAAAATTAAATATAAATAAGTGCGGGATTTCATTTTTTACGTTACTCTCATAACTTTTTTATGAAACCTTATGTTTCGCCATCCATATCTCTATCGGAATAGTGTTAGGCCATTCTACTTATATACATGAGTGTAATGCTTAGCTGAATTTTGTTCAACATATTATTGAATCTGTGCTCGATCTTCGTCACGTATTGTAAGCTTCGCACAGGAGATAACCAATGTCATGACAGCAATACCCGATCTTCCGGAGCATTTTCCTTAAGATCTCTCAGTATCTGTAACAACCCGAAATAACAATTGTTTATATCATAAAGGCGTTATATAACGAGTCTATAAAATCTTTCAGGGAATTCTATGCCGAGAAAGGCACAGTTAACATCCGATGCATTAGTCCGGAAAAACGGTGCTCATATGTAATACAAGAGGAGGAGAATATGTTATGCAGCAAAATGAACGATTTATTCCTGTCCCGCCGTCATTTTTTAATTTACACCAGTATGTCTTCGGCCCTGTTTTTGTCGGATCCGATAATAAACACCAAATTGCTCCGGGCATCTTCAGGTCAAAATTATTATCAATTAAACGGTGAAAAATTCATGGTATCCTTTGAAAAAACACTAACGGCTGCCATGGCGTATTTAACGGCTAAGTACGATAATGCAACCGCCCGGGAGATATGTAAAACCGCCCGTAACGAATTCAAACAGCTCTTACCCGGGCTGACCGACATCGGCGGAGACAGACATCCGGGCACAAAATGGATGTTGCTGGCGGGTCACTGGGTTGCCTTCATGCGGCCCATGAGGGAGAAAGGGTATTCAGTAGAGTCAGCGGCGCGCATGCTGTACGATCTCTATCAGGAAGATCTGAATATGATTCCTAAAAAAGAAATGATAGCGCGTGGTCAGTACATGTTCACCGAAAAATACATTACCGCCATGAAAAACTGGTCAGATAGATCAAAAGAGCAGTGTATTGACTGGGTAGCAGATTTCATACCCGGAGACGGTAACTCTTTTGATTTCGGTATTGATTATCACTACTGCCCCTGTCTGGCATATTTTTCATCCAAGGATGCAAAAGAAATAGCCCCGTATTTCTGCCTGGTGGATTTCCCTGAACACAGGCTGATGGGAACCGGCCTCATGCGAACCCAAACCCTGGCACAGGGTAATGATGTCTGTGATTTCAGATATAAAAAAGGCCGCCAGGTCACCCAGGACTGGTCAACGGAGGTTCAAAAATTTAATGGATAAGTATGGATAACTTTGTTCACTGCGAATTTTTGTTGATCCATTCAATAACAGGGGCAACCCAGATGTCGTCGGGCGCAAAAAACAGCTGATGACCTGAATCACTTTTCAGCTTGATTTCCATATTGGAAATTCCTTGGGAAGCCACTGAAAAAGGTATTTCACAACTGCCTGCAATTGTGTCTGATAAGGCATAAATTGAGAGCATCCGGCCTTTAAGTTTCCTAAAATCAGGGTACATCTTATATTTTTTTACCGCGGCTATTTCACATCCTGCCATCACCACAAAATTGATTTTTGGATTTTCCAATTGAGAGGCCACACAAAGACTGATCACACCGCCTTTGGAATGCCCGCTTACAATGATATTCTCCGGCGGAACCCCTGAATCCAGCAAGATATTAACTTTCTTCACGATAGTTTCGGAATAGGTACAGGGAATAATTTTTCCTGATCTTCTCTCACTGATGACGACAAAGCCCTGGTTTGAGAAGGTTTCGAGAATATCATAGTAGTTACAGGCCCCGTCTGGTCCGTTCTTTTCAACATAGTTATTGTGCAGAAAAAAAAGATACCTGGCCGACGGATCAATATCAGACGGCATATCATATGTACGCTGCCCTGCAAATGCCGCCGGTACAGCCATAAACATGACAAAAAAAGCAACTGAACAAAGCAATGAAAAACGAATCTTAAGGGGTAATTTTTTCATGACACCTCCTTTTATGATAATGATGATGATAATCGATACCCTATCTGAAACAAAAAAACTTGTCCAATATTGCGAAACTTGACATGTAGGCCCTCCTAACCCGGAAAAATTTCAATTTTCATGAAATGTCCGGGTTAAAGAATGGGGATAAGCAGATAGGCTTTTAATTGAAGGTTGTTTTCGTCTGATTCCGTATTCAGATGGATCTCTATCGGAGGGGCATCACGAAGCGCTCGGCCGCTTCCCGGAAGCCAGTTCATATACGCCCGGTTCCAGGTCTGCTGCATGAAATCATATGATCCGTAATGATAAAAAATTGCATACCTGCCCTCGGGCACAGTGAGGTAGCTCAGGTCCCCAATTGATTCAATCTCCCTATCAATTAAGGCGCCTACATAGTTTATCGTCTGATCGTCTTCCAGGCTGAACGGCCTGAATGGATAGATACTGATTAAATTTTGCGTTATCCCGGTAAGATCGTGATCTAAAATCAATTTTTCCAGCCGGTCAAAAGATGGTCTTGCCGTATTCAAAAAACTGCCGTTCACAACACCCCGGTTCTCAATGCAAATTGCTTTTATTGACGGCAGATCTCGAATGAACGGTATCGATCCTGTGCGGCTTCGAACGGTTCCCGAAAAACGAAAAGGATGATTGGGTTTATTATACTCTTTCTCTGATACAGTATCCCGAAACCGCCTGGGAGATATGCCATAATAGGTTTTAAAAACTTTGCAAAAAGAACTGGGCGTCCCATAGGCCACTTGAAAGGCAATATCAGTAACAGGCAACTTCTTTTCCAAAAGGTAATACCCGGCTCGTTCCATACGCTTTCGAATTATATACTGCCGGGGGGTCTCGCCCATGAGCATTTCAAAAACCCGGAAAAAATGAAAGGAAGAAAAACAGGCAACAGCAGCCAACTGATCCAACCGTTGCCTTTCATCAAGATGATGGTTGATGTGGATCATCACACGGCGAATGCGCCGGCAATGGTCATTTATCGTTGCAGAAGAACGCATAATATCAGGGGCAGGCATCCAGCTTGTATTTTAAAACATCTTTATCCGAACACGCAGTGCAGGCATTGCCATAGTTTTTTTGATCCCCGTTTGCCAACCGGCCGCATACAGGCAGATACTCCTGGGTACAGATCTCAGGCCTGGGATCTTCACAATAGATATATCTGGTGGTTTCTGGTCGGGCATCCGGCTTAGCACCTGAGACACAACCGATCAATACAAGACCGGTCAGGGATATACCGAATAAAAGAACCCGTCCAAATCCGATTGTCTTAACCATAAATTTCATCCTTTCATCGCAGCTTAATAAGCACCAATATCATATCCTATTGATTTTTTTATAAAAATTTGACATTCTGGTTTCCATGGGGCTTACAATAGTACCCTACACCACTATCTTCAAGGATAAAAAAATGAGAGAGCCAACGATTAAAAATATCTATAATGACAAAATCAGAAATATCATCTTTGAAGTCATGTACTATACGCCTATGGAACAAAAAGAAATTCACCAGGTTTTAGATGAATACTATAGAAGATACGATGCCCCTACCCCCCAAAACGGAAGTACTATAAGGATCATCTGCGATCCTTGCGGCCCCCGCCCACC
>PIVQ01000357.1 GCA_003354055.1 Desulfobacteraceae bacterium
CTACCCACCTGAAGCTGAAAAAACAGCGTGATCAGCTTAAAAACAGTATCTCTCTTTTGCAGCATAAGACGGAAATTTTGCAGCATAAAGCAGATGTCGGTATTCAAGCCGGGGGATTGGCCCATGACATAAATAATATATTATCGATGATTACTTACCCTGAACTACGTGTCAGAGAGCTTGTTCCCGATGACCTGACTGAGTGGAATAAAATTGAAGCAAATCTGAATATGATTCGTAAAAATATCCGGTTGGGTTGTAAAATTTGTAAGGGGTATACCAATTATCTCCGCGATATTGGGGAAAAAACCTTTGCCCAGTCCCTGCTGCCGTTGCTTGCGCCCCTTGATATGTATGCCATGCAGTATAAAGGTGAGCTTGAACGTAATATTCAAGATGGTCTTCCCCTGGTCAAATGTAAAGGGTATCAATTGAAACGGGTGTTCTTTAACCTTTTTGTCAACGCCAGCCAGGCCATAAGAGACCAGGAAAAACAAAAAATTGCCATACGCCTGTGGCATGAACACGGGTGTGTCCTGTTTTCAATTCAGGATAACGGTCCCGGTATTCCGGGTGACATCATACCCCGGATATTTGATGAATGTTTTTCCACTAAACCCGAAGGCACGGGCTTGGGGCTTTTCCTTGTTAAACAAATTATGGATGACCATAAAGGGACGATCAGGGTCAGCTCAAATAAAGAAAAAGGGACCTTGTTCACGCTGTCGCTTCCGGCGTATGAATAGAGGAGGGGGAAAAGATGGATTTATCACAGTGCAATGTGCTGATTGTGGATGATGCGGAAGAAAATGTGGATATTCTGATGGAAGCACTTGGCAATGACTATGATATCAGTGTGGCCATGGATGGAGAATCCGCCCTGGAATATATTCATAACAGCCCGCCGGATCTCATCCTGTTGGATATTGTGATGCCGGGCATGGATGGGTATGAGGTGTGTATAAAACTCAAACTGGATCCGGCAACCAATGAAATTCCCATTATCTTTCTGACCGCGCTGGCCCAGGAGCAGGATGAGGCAAAGGGGCTTGCTCTTGGTGCTGTTGATTATATTACCAAACCATTCAGTACGCATCTGGTCAAGGCCAGGGTCCGAAATCAACTGGCATTGAAACTGCACAGTGATCACCTGGAACAACTGGTGCTGGAAAGGACCCGCGAACTTGAACTGACCCAGGAGGTCACCATTGAAAGTTTAGGTACCCTGGCTGAGTATCGTGATCCTGAAACCGGCGGTCATATCAAACGGACTAAAAATTATGTCAGGCTTTTGGCCGAGCATTTAAAAGATCATCCCAAGTATAGAAACTATCTGGATGATGCCACAATTGACTTTCTTTACAGGTCATCACCATTGCATGACATTGGTAAAGTCGGTGTGCCTGACGCTATTCTGATTAAGCCTGGTAAGCTGACGGATGAAGAGTTCATTGAGATCAAAAAGCATTCCGTTTATGGCAGGAATGCCATTGCAGTATCTGAAAAAAGGCTGGGGAAAAAATCGTTCCTTCAATATGCCAAAATAATTGCCGAAAGCCATCATGAAAAATGGGACGGCACAGGATATCCCCATGGTCTGAAAGCTGATGACATTCCAATCCCCGGCCGTTTAATGGCCATAGCCGATGTCTATGATGCGCTCATCAGTAAACGGGTATATAAACCCCCCTTCTCCCATGACAAAGCTGTGGCAATAATTGCAGAAGGTAAAGGGCAGCACTTTGATCCGGATATGGTGGATGCCTTTTTGGAATTAGAAGACCAATTCAGACAGATTGCCCTTGAACATGCTGATTTTGATGAAGAGCGAAAAAATCTGGCCAGATAATAAGGGCCGCCCTTGACCCGAAATCGCCAAGCGTCTATGGTTAAAGAACGCACCGGCAACAGGCTGACAACACACTCATAACACGAATGAACAGCAGGCAAATATGATCCCAAAAAAAATCGTACTGATTATTTTTTTCATTTTAGCCGTTGCAACGCAAGGTTGGTGTTTAGAGGCGATAGATATTTCCGACGATTTTAAATTCGCAGCCATCGGGGAGCAGATGGAAATCTTTCTGGATGCAACCCATGGGGTGACGCTTAGTGATTTACGATCAAGCAAATTTGACGATTCTTTTCAGCCTCACAGATCTGAAAGTTTCACTTTTGGTATAAATGAGAATGTGCTCTGGTTACGGTTTAGGCTGAAGAACAGGCACTCAAAACCATTGATCCTTGCCATAGATAAATCTTTTGCATATGTGGACTTTTATCTGCCGAAGGCAACTGCGACCACCATCTCGTATAACAAAGTTAAGCTTGGGTATCAGCAAAAAGGTATGGATACGAATCCGATCTATCGTTATCCGGTTTATCAACTGCCTTTGGATCTACCTGAAGATCAATACATTTTCATTCGTATTCAGCCTTTTTCCCGTTACAATCACGGAGCGTTAAACTTCAAAGCATTCCTTGAGGTGCAGAATACATATATAAAGCGGACATGGATGGAAATTTCATTTTATTCTATTGTCTTTGGTGTGCTGGTGTCTGTCATTTTCTATAACCTTTTCCTGTCCTTTATTTTAAAAGATAAGATCTATTATATTTACATCGGTTATGTCTCTTTCATTCTGATTTATATTTTTGTGAGAAGCGGGTTAAATGCCATAATCGGATTTCCAAGGGCAGCTAATATTACCGTTCAATCGGTTGCCATCGCCTTTGCCCTGGGGTTTGTTTTTTCCCGTTCCTTTTTAAACAGCCGAGAGCATTGCCGTATTCTGGATAAATTACTGCAGGGCATGATTGCTTGCGCTTTTCTTGTTATACTTACTATTGCATTGGGGTATCCCAAATACGGAAATGTTTTGATGCATATCCTTGGGCTTGGATCTTTTTTGGCGATCGCTACCGGCATCCAGCGGTTATACCAGGGATATTTGCCTGCCCGGTACTATCTCATTGCCTGGAGTATGCCTGCCCTTGCGGCCCTTGTTTTGGGGATGGTGGGTTTCGGGATAATTCCAAAAAACTTTGTTACAATAAATGCCCTGCCTCTTGCCAGCACCGTTGAAGCGGTTCTTCTGTCAATGGCATTGGGTGACAGGTTCTATATACTGAGAAAAGAGAAACGAGCGTTGCAAAAAAGAGAACGGCGGTTAAAGGAATTATCAATTACCGATGAATTAACAGGATTGTACAACAAACGCTGGTTTTCAAATAAAATTTCAGTTGAAATTGAAAACAGTAAAGAGTCTTCTCAGCCGCTTTCTCTGATGGTCCTTGATGTTGACCATTTTAAAAAATTTAATGATGCCTATGGACATGCACTTGGTGATAAGGTGCTCAGCCAACTTGGAAGAATCATAACATCCAGTGTCAGGGAGCAGGATATCGCGTGCCGGTACGGCGGCGAAGAATTCTCCATTATATTGCCGTTAACCAATATTGAAAAAGCCGTCCAGGTTGCAGAGCGCCTGCGGCAGAACTTTGCCGCGCATCATTTCAGGACTGACTCAGGGGAAGAAACAAGCGCAACAATAAGTATTGGCGTGGCTGAATTATCCAATGGCGGGGATGAGAAAACTCTATTCGAAAGAGCAGACAGGTTTCTCTATCAGGCAAAAAACAGGGGCAGAAACCAGGTGGTCTCTTCCTAAGAACTTTCCGGTTTGTGCAGCACCACCAATATGTCCCGGTCCCGGTTTTGAATCTGTTTTGCCACTTTGGCCGGAACAATTTCAAAACAATCATCCAGTTCTACAATGGCCAGCTGCCCTGAACTGAGTTTTTGGGTTATTTCCTTGTTCACATACAGCTTTTTGATTTTTTTACCCGCGGCAAAGTAGTAAGGCTCATCATCATAATCATCCTTGAGCTTCAGCCGGTTTGTTTCAATGATCTGCCGAATTTGCGACAGGGCTTCGCGCTGCTGCTTTTCTTTATTGAGCTGCTGATTCAGCTCACGGTTCTCTTTCTGTTTGGCCAGTTGTTCCTGCCGGGCTTTATTGAGTTCAGGGGTTATCTTTTTCCCCTTGTTCTTTTTACGCTTGGCAGTGGTTGCCTGCTTTACCTTTTTTACCTGTTTTTTATTAACAAGCCCTGCTTTCAGCAACTGATCTTGAAATGCGTTTCCCATGGTGCTCCTCATTTATTAAAATCTTGGGGTACAATAATATATTTTAGCCTGACTATCAACCAATCATCTGCCCTTGGCAACGCATAAATCAAGACGATATGTGAAGAAACAACTTGATGAAATGAAAAATGCTCTATAGAATGTGAGAATGTCTGATCATGGCGGCTGACCGCCATTTTATCAGATACGATTTCCCGTAAAACAAATCGGTTTTTACAACAGGCTATGAGGATGAGGTCCCATGAAATATTCAATACTTATCGTATTGTTTTTTATAATATCGGGTACGCTTGGTTTCACTGATGAAACCAGCAAGCCTTTTGCCGACAAGGAGGCCTTATACGACCACTTTGATGATCCTGCCCTGTTTAAATCCCTCCTGTTTAAGGCCAAAGATATTGCAAGCTGGCTCTCCGATGAATGCCAAAATGGGGACAAAACCTGCCGGGTAGCCCTGGATCTCATGAACCAGCCGTTTAACCGGTGGAATCATCTGGATGCAAAAAGCGGCTTTCATACTGTAGTGAATTGCAAAGGACAAATCGCGGTTACCCATCCAAACCCGGGGCTTCATAGAATCTTAGGAAAGCCGATTATTAACAGCCTCAGGGATATTAACGGAAAACTTTGGATACTCGCCCTTTGTGACGGCATACAGACAAGCCCGAAAGGAATCTGGATCTCTCAGTTTACTTCATGGTGCAGGAGCATAACCGGGTTAAATGAAATCTGGGTGATTAGTTTTTTTACCGAAGTTCCGGGAACTCATTATCAAATATTGTCTCATCTTCCATTTAATCCCAAATCCTTTAAAAACCTGAATGAGAAAGTCAAAGAACTTAACGCAAACGTTGACCAATGGTCTGAGGAATGGAAGCGTTCGAAAAAATGATAAACATCTCTGATACCTATGCTTAAAATTAATACCAAAATAAATCTGCTGGTCGTGGCTATTGTCGCAGCAACAATCCTCTTTACGCTACTCATGCAAACACTGAAATCCCAGGAGTTGCAGTATTACACGCTGGTTGAGCAGGTGGAGAGCATGAACGGGCATATCCTCAAAGCCCTTATTGAGGAGAAAAAAATCGGCTTTGCCAATTCTCCGGAGGAGGCCATATTTATCTCTTTGGATAATGCCGCAAATGCGCTCGGACAAATTGATCCGGATCTGTTGGGTGAACAATCCTCATATGTCCTTAAGATTTCCGAATTCATTGAACGGTTCCGCTCTTCCATGCAGCGGCTTGCCCGGAATAATGCCCTTTTATTGAATAAAAAGGATCAGCTCCTTGCCGCAACCCGAGGCTATAATAAGGTTTATAACGCGATTTCTCAAAAGATAGACAAGGAAATTGCCGACTCCCAATTGTACAACTGGGAGAACGTGGATACCATGAGTCTGCTGGAACTCAAACGCTCCAGTTCCTTTGCCAATAATTTAATCGGTGAAATCATCCTGTCCACGAGCCAGGAGTTGTTTCTTGAGAAGAATATCGATGCCTTTGTTAAGAAGTACGATCAGGCTATATTTGCACTGAGCATTCAGGAGGAAAATCTTAAGCTTCAGGTCAGATTGCTCAAAGGCACCCATTATAACAACGTATCCACACGGTTGACAAAAACCTATGCTCAGATTGAATCCTTGATACCGCAACTGCAGCACCTGTTTCGCGAAAGCCGGGGAATATCAGAAACACTTGATGAATACGAACATGCGATCAGCAAGCATACCGACTCCCTGATAACGTTGTCGGAGTCACTGCGGCTGGAGAAAAACAGGGCTGCATCAATGGTACTGATCCTGGGACTGCCGGTGTTCTTCGTGTTTTTAATTGTCGGTGGGTTTGTTTTTAGCCGGTCCATTGCCCAACCGCTGTCTGCCCTGGTTCAAGCCATAAAATCCATTCAGAATGACGCTTTGGAATATAGAGAACGTTTCGCAACCACCCAGCGTAAATTGGGTATCCATCCGTCAGGAAAAGATGAGATCAGTGTCCTGACTCAAAGCTTCATCAACATGGAAAATGAAATTCATGACAAGGTGGCCCTGCTGAAGCAGAGTGAAAAAAATCTTGAGATAACCTTGAATTCCATCGGTGATGCCGTGATTGCAACAGACCTTAAAGGCCGGGTAAGCCGTATGAATCCAATGGCCCAGACCCTGACCGCCTGGGAGGAGTCGAAGGCTTTGGGGCGCCCACTGACGGATGTTTTTCATATTGTCAGCGCAAAAACCGGAGAGGTTCTGGAAAATCCGATTGAGAAAGTGCTGGCCCATGGTAAGGTCATCGGACTTGCCAATCAAACACAGCTCATTACCAAAGACGGCAGGGCACTGCAGATAGCAGACAGTGCAGCGCCTATCAAAAATGAGAATGGGCAGATCATAGGTGTGGTGCTTATTTTTCGGGATGTCACAAAAGAGTATCAGATGCGGGAGGCCCAGAAGGAGAGCGAAGCCCGGTATCAACAACTTTTCTCCGATTCCAATGAGGCGATTTTTATCACATCAAAAGAAGGGACAATTATTGAATCCAATCCTGCAGCCACCAAACTGTTCGGCTATTCAATGGATGCACTTAAGCAGGTAAATATTATCCAGCTTTACGCAAACCCGGAGCAGAGGGGGCTTTTCAGAGCGGAAATTGAGGAAAAAGGAGATGTCAAAGATTATGAGCTGGCCATGGTCGGGAAAAACGGGGATGTAATCACCTGCCTGATGAACGCAACATTGAAATATTCAAACGAGGGAGAGGTTATCGGGTATCAGGGGACCCTGCGAAATGTGACAGAGCAGAGACGCCTGGAACTGCAACTGCAGCAGGCCCAGAAGATGGAAGCCATCGGCACCCTTGCAGGCGGCATTGCCCATGATTTCAACAATATTCTTTCCGGTATATTGGGATATTCTCAACTGGCCCAGGACAATATTGCAGAGCCTGAAAAGGCAGTAAAGCAAATCGATCGTGTCATCAGGGGAGCCAGAAGAGCCGCAGATCTGGTTCAGCAGATACTGACATTCAGCAGGCAAACCGAATATCAGATGCACCCGTTTAGCCTTTACATGGAAATAAACGAGGCGCTTAAACTTTTGCGGTCCTCAATTCCGTCTACCATTGAAATTGAGCAGCATTTGAA
>PIVQ01001148.1 GCA_003354055.1 Desulfobacteraceae bacterium
TGTGGGATTTCTTTAAATAAAATCACCCTGTTCGGGCTGATCATGGTGCTGGGGATCGTTGCCGATGATGCCATTGTGGTGGGAGAGTCCATCTTCTATCACCGGAAAAACGGAGCCTCCTCACTGGATGCGGTGATACAGGGTGTGTCCGAGGTGGGGTTGCCGGTTCTGGCGGCCATATTCACTACCATAGTGGCCTTTTCCCCTCTGTATCACATTGACGGGATGATGGGGAAATTCATTGTGGCCCTGCCCACGGCCGTGATTGCCTGTCTGCTGGTCTCCCTGGTGGAGTGTCTGCTCATGCTGCCGGCCCATCTGTCTGATTTATCGGATTATTCAAAACCGGCAAAAAAGAAGAATGTCGTGCTAACCGTCATTAACCGGTTCCATGATAAGACCGTGGCCAGTATGGAAATCGCAGCTAAACGGGTTTATCTTCCCTTATTAAAGACCTGTGTCCGGTATCGGTATCTCTTTGCCAGCCTATGCATAGCGGCTCTTTTATTGTGTGCCGGCCTGATCACCGGCGGTTTTATCAAGTTCAACGTGTTTCCCAAGCAGGCCTCTTCAATTATCGTAGCTTCCGTTGAGTTTCCCGAAGGTACGCCCTTTGCGGTCACCCAGGCTGCCGTGATCAGGATTGAAGCGGCTGCCCGGGATGCAGCCCAAAAATTTGAAACCCTCAACGGAGCGGCCCTGATCGAAAATACCTTGGCTACCGTTGGGCAGGGTGCAGGAGCAACTGCAGGCAAGTCGGACAATTCATCTCCCCAAAAGGGCGGTGTCCGGGTCTCTTTGCTGGATCCTTCGGACAGCGGTGTTCATTCCGATGCGTTTATCACAGCCTGGGAAAATGCTACAGGTCCCATTGCCGGTGTTCAGTCCCTGGATTTTTCCGCCTCCAACAGCGGCCCTCCGGGTGCGCCGGTGGAAATTTGTCTTCAGGGACAGGATCTGGATCAGATGTCTGATGCCGCCGACAGGATTATGACAAAGCTTGCCACCATAGACGGGGTATCCCAGATCTATTCCGATAATGCCCCCGGAAAAAATGAACTTAAATTTCATATCAAGCCTGAAGCTGAATACTTGGGGATAAGCCTGTCGGATCTGGCCACCCAGATTTACGGTGCTTATTACGGATCAGAAGCCCTGAAAATCCAGCGGGATAATGATGAAGTCGATGTTTATGTCCGTTTGACAGAGGCGGAACGCCAGACCCGGGACTCCATCGGAGAGTACCGGATTAAAACCGACGACGGCACCTGGATTCCCTTGGATGCTGTGGCCGACATCAGTTTTGAACCGGGATTTTCCACCATAACCCGGAAAAACGGTCTCCGCCAGATCATGGTTTCCGCCAAGGTAGATACCGGTAAGATTGTGGCCGGAGAGGTGATTTCTACCCTTAATCAGGGTGTGTTCAAGGACATCCGTGCGGCTTTCCCTGATATGCAGCTTATTCTGGAGGGAGATGCCAAACGGTCGGCGGAATCTTTCGGCAGCCTGTATATCTGGATACCCATCTCCATCATGGGCATGTTCGTGATCATTGCCACCATGTTCCGGTCGTATATCCAGCCCTTTCTTATCTTGCTGACCATTCCGTTCGGTCTGGTCGGAGCGGTCCTCGGGCATTTTATTATGGGACATATGCTGTCCATACTCTCTGTATTCGGTATGGTGGCCCTGTCCGGTGTTGTGGTCAACGATGCCATTGTGTTGATTGAACGAATTAACATGAACCTGGAAGAGGGGTTGGAATTTTTTGATTCTATTTTCCAGGGCGG